>JANMST010000256.1:0-2807 GCA_031389635.1 Acidimicrobiia bacterium
CGACGGATTTCGACGGACGAGCGTGGTACGTGGTACGTGGTACGTGGTACGTGGTACGTGGTACGTGGTACGTGGTACGTGGTACGTCAGAGCGCGACCACAGCGGTCGACTGTTCCGACGTAAAACGTAGAACGTAAAACGCAGAATGTAAAACGTAGAACGTAAAACGTAGAACGTAAAACGTAGAACGTTCTTCTTCCGATATGCCCTGGGTCGGGCTTCGTCCTATCTTTCGCCATATGGGCAAGCCGGTGATTCTTGCGGTTGACGACGATCCCGAAGTTCTGGCATCTGTTCAGCGCGACCTGAGGGAGAAATACGCCTCCGAATATCGAATCGTCGGAGCGTCCTCCGGGCTGCAGGCTCTCGAGACTCTCAACGAACTCACCGCCAGCGGTGACCAGGCAGCATTGTTGGTTGTAGACCAACGCATGCCGGAGATGACTGGCGTCGAATTCCTGGAGGCCGCCCGCCGACTGGCTCCGCTCACGAGGCGCGTGCTACTTACGGCCTATGCCGATACCGAAGCGGCCATCGACGCAATCAACCGGGCCGGGGTGAGCTTCTACATCCTGAAGCCGTGGAATCCCCCGGAAGAAAAGCTCTACCCGCGTCTCGATGACGAACTCGTGAGCTGGCGGAGCACCTATCGGCCCGGTTTTGGCGGAATCCGGGTCATCGGTGATCGCTGGTCGGCTCCCACGCACCGCATCAAGGAGTTGCTCGCTCGCAATCAGGTTCCCTATTCGGCAATTGATGCCGGAGGGCCTGACGGCCAGATGCTGCTTGAAGCGATCGGGGTCCCGGCCGGGCAATTGCCCGTGGTCCTGCTTGAAGGCGGTGGCAAGCTGATTCAACCGAGCCTGGCGGAACTGGCCGAGGCTGTGAACCTGCACACCCGCCCTCAGCTCGAAACCTACGACCTCGTGATCGTGGGAGCCGGGCCTGCCGGCCTGGCTGCCGCGGTTTACGGGGCTTCTGAAGGTCTAAAGGTCGTAGTGGTCGATGCTGAGGGCCCGGGGGGCCAGGCGAGCCAGAGCGCCAAGATCGAGAACTACCTTGGTTTCCCGGCCGGGTTGTCCGGCGCCGATCTGACCGCACGGGCCGTGGCGCAGGCTGCGAGATTCAAGGCCGAGATGTTGATTCCGGTCGAGGCGGTCGCGCTCGAACGGAACGATCCGTTCAGAGTGATCCGGTGCGGCGATGGGACCGCCACCAATTGCAAAGCCGTCCTGATTGCCACGGGTGTTTCCTACCGGATGCTGCCGGCCGAAGGGGCCGACCGGTTTGCGGGGGCGGGGGTCTACTACGGAGCTTCGGGAGTCGAAGCCACCGAGTACGCCAATCAAGACGTGGCGGTTATCGGGGGCGGGAACTCGGCCGGGCAGGCTGCCCTCTATCTGGCAGCCACAGCATCTTCGGTTCGGATCATCATCCGCGGTGCCGACCTGGCGGCGACCATGTCTGCCTACCTGGTGGATCGCATCCGTTCGACACCCAACATCGAAGTGGTTGAGAAGGCCGACGTGTTGGCTGTGCGGGGCGACCCGCATGTCGAAAGCATCGAGGTCGAAGGGCCTGCAGGCCGGAGGTCGATACCGATGGCGGCTGCCTTCGTCTACATCGGTCAAGCTCCGCGGACCGATTGGCTCGGAGACGCGGTCCAGCGGGATGACCATGGCTTCGTCCTCACGGGGAACGAGTGCACGCCCGGTGCTACGTGGAGTCTCGGGCGGCTGCCCCTCCCGCTGGAAACAAGTCTTCCCGGTGTGTTTGCCGCCGGAGACGTCAGGGCCGGGTCGACCAAGAGGGTGGCTTCGGCGGCGGGGGAGGGGGCAATGGCGGTGCGGATGATCCACGAGCACCTGGCCAGCCTGTGAACACCTTCGAGGTCCTGTCGAGCCTCCCCTACTTCTCGGGCCTGCCGGTGGAGCAGATCGAGTCGCTCTGCCGGTCCTGCGAGGTCATCGAGGTCGAGCGGGGCCAGGTGGTCATTGTCGAAGGGAGCCCTCCAGAAGGGCTCCTGGTCGTGGTGGAGGGCACCTTCGAGGCGACCCGCCAGACCGGATCCGAACAGATGCGCCTGGGGGAGGCCGGCCCGGGCGAGGTCCTGGGCGAGATGTCGATCCTCGAGAACCGGGTCGCCTCGGCGACGGTGCGGGCCCTCGAGAAAGGCTCATTGATCAAGGTGCCCGTCGAGGTGTTCCGGGAGGTCCTCTCCGATCCCGGACTGCTCGGGGCGATGGTCAGCACCGTGACCAGGCGTCTGCGAGAACGGGAGGCCGCCTTCTATCATAACGAGAAACTGGCTTCACAGGGTGTTCTGTCGGCGGGTCTGCTTCATGAGGTCAATAACCCGGCTGCAGCCATCGCCCGGGCAGCTCATCACCTTGCCATCGTCGCCGGGGAGTTGGTCCCTGCACAAGAACCGGTGACGCTCTCGCCGCTGAAGCGGGCCGACCAGGAGCAGTCGATGACCGAGATGCTTGAGGCCGCCGGGCTCGAACACCCGGCCGACCTGGCGGCCTCCCTCGTGTCCCAGGGGTGGACCCCCGAGCTGGTGACCGCCAACGCGCGGGATCAATTGGAGCTGGTTCGGCTAGCTCGGCTGGTCCATGCCCGGCAGCTGGCCCTCGAAGTCGGCATGGCGGCGGCCAGGATCAGCGAGCTGGTCAACGCCGTCAAGCGATGGACCTATTCGGGCCAGGGTCCGGTTCAAGATGTCGATCTCAATCAGGTCATCAGCGACAGCTGCACGCTGCTGAGACACAAGGCATCCGGCAAAAAGCTCGAGCTGGTGCTCGCC
>JANMST010000320.1:0-7855 GCA_031389635.1 Acidimicrobiia bacterium
CGATTACCGGAGTTTCGGTTGCCGTAGCCGCCACCGCTGCCACCGGGACGACCGCCGGGACGGCCTCCGCCGCCACCGGGACGACCGCCGTAGCCGCCGCCGCCACCGCCGCCACCGGGACGACCGCCGCCGCCACCACCGGGCCCACGGGGGCGATCGGTCTTGGGACGGGCCTGGTTGACCGTGACGCGACGACCGTCGATGTCGCTGCCGTCTAGTTCTTCGATGGCCTTGCGAGCCTCGTCATCGTTGTCCATCTCGACGAACCCGAAACCGCGGGAGCGGCCGGTGTCGCGATCAACGGCGACGCTGGCCGAGCCAACGGTGCCAAACCTCGTGAACAGGGTGTTCAGGGTTTCTGAGGTAGTAGAGAAGGGAAGATTGCCTACGTAGATGTTCATCTCGACCTATCGGATCTGGTGGGGGGCAACCCACGGTTTGCCTTACGGGCACGCCCACGACGCAACACCCTCATTTGCTTATGGCTCGAGAAGGCGACATCTAGAGGAAATACCTTGTCCACAGGATAGCCGCTTTCTGACCTGGGTAGGCCGAAAATGCCGATTCGATCACCGTTGGATTGCAGGCCTGAAAAGGCTGATCAGCTGTCGAAGCCAAGTCCAAGGCGGTCGAGCAATCGCAGCCAGAGGTTGCGCTTGCCCGTACGGTCCTCCACTCCGAGTGAATACCGGGTCGCCTGGATGCCGAGGAATCGAAAGGGCTCAGGAGGGAAAGGTATCGGTTTGCGTCGGACGAACTCGAGTTGGGTTGCCTGAGTCTTGCGCCCATCCAGAAGGTCGAGCATCACCTCGCCGCCAAAGCGAGCGGCCGCCACGCCCAGCCCTGTGTAGCCCGCGGCGTAGGCGACCCGACCTGAGAGGGCCTTCCCCCAGAAGACCGTAAAACGGGTGCAGGTATCGATCGCCCCTCCCCACAAGTGGGTGAAGTTCAGCCCCTCGAGTTGAGGAAAAGTCTCGAAGAAGTGCCGGGAGAGGGTGGCGAATGTTTCAGGTCGCTGATCGAACAAAGGATTGATCTTGCCCCGGAAGTAGTAGATGGCGTCGTAGCCGCCCCACAGGATGCGATTGTCAGACGTGAGGCGGTAATAATGGAACTGATTGGCGTAGTCCGAAAGGCCCTGCCGGTTCTTCCAGCCGACGCTATCCATCTGCGAAGCGCTGAGCGGTTCAGTGACCATGGCGTAGTCGTAGACCGGGACGATGTAGTGGTTCATCCGCCTCAGCAGCGGCTTGAAGGCGTTGGTGGCAAGCGCTACCCGGGCGGCCCGCACTTGACCAAGCGGTGCCTTGACAAGAACGCCGACACCATCACGTTCGATCGAGACTGCTTTCGTGTCTTCGTAGATCCGGACCCCGGCCGCCTCAGCTGCCGCCTTCAGACCCCACGCCAGCCGGGCGGGATCAACCAGCGCCGCCCGGCCCTTTCTCCACAGGCCTCCCTGGTAGGTCGGTGAGTGGATCTCAGCCTGCATGGCGTCACGGTCGAGAAGCACGACGTCCTGGCCGAGCGACGAGAGCTGCTGGTAGTCCTCCCGAAAGTCGTCGATGCCGGCCTCATACGTCGTCACGTCGATGACGCCGGTCCGCTCGTAATCGCAATCGATCCCGTAGCGGCGAACTACGGCTTCGATCTGATCGAGATTGTCGAGGCCCATCTGCTCGAGAGCTGCCAACTCTTGAGGGAAGCGGGCCTGGCCGTTAGCGATGCCATGCGTAAGGCTCGACTCCATGAATCCGCCATTCCGACCTGATGCAGCCGAGCCGACCGTGAACGCGTCGATCAGAACAATGTCCCGGTCCGGTTCACGCTCTTTGGCGATGAGGGCCGCCCAGAGGCCGGTGTAACCGCCGCCGACGATGCACAGGTCGCAGGACTCGGTTTTGACCAGGGTCGGCTTCGACACCGGCTCGTCGACATCGTCGAGCCAATAGGGGTACGGATCGGCGTCGGCGATTGCTTCGAGATAACGGTCAGCCATGGCCGCCCGCGTTCGCTATGCCGGGGGATATACCCCGGTGGTCTTCGATTCCTCCGTCTGCCAGAAGACCCCGGCGACGTCGTCGATGGCAGTCACGAGCTTTCTGGCGACCTCGGCATCCATCGATTTCTTGGCATCCCCGGCTGCCTTGATAGCCTTCCAGAACAAGTCGTGGAGATTGGGAAAGGCCTCGATGTGATGGGGTTTGAAAAAGTCGGTCCACAGCACCGACAGGTGGTGCTTGACCAGTTCGGCGCGCTCTTCCTTGATAATGACGGCCCGCTGACGGAAGACCTCGTCGTCGCTGGCGGCATATTTCTCGCACGCCTTGAGGACGGACATCGCTTCGATCTTCGCCTGAGCAGGGTCGTAGACCCCACAGAACAGATCGCAATGGGCGTAGGCCACATCGGCGCGACCGAACAGATTTCCCAATAGACCCATGATGGGTCGCCTCCTTGGTTGGTTGCCAGTTATCGGGACCATACTCGCTCCGGTGATACGGCGATTCAGGGTGAAAGACCGTTCGATGGAACCGACCCTCGTCACTGGCAAAGGGATCGTTTGTCGATCGCTGGGTACCCAACCTTCACGCGGTTCAATCGTCGTCCTTCCCCACCCTCGCCGATCCGAGATGTGGATCGTCAAACGAATTGTCGGCCTCCCGGGCGAGGAAGTTGTCGTCGACTTCGGCGAGGTGGTCGTCGACGGACGGTCCGGTGTCGACGTTTGGGGAGCAGGACAGAAGACTTTCCCAGAGGGAAGTTGGAAATTGGGGCCCGGTGAGGTGTTGGTGCTCTCCGACAACCGTCCCGCCACCGTGGACGACGGACGGTCCTTCGGACCTGTGCCGATGAGCGGAATGTTGAAAGTGATTTGGCCGCGAATGAAGTCGAATCAACCACCCAGCACGAGCCCATGACCCCTGGTTTGGAATGCGCCTGCCTAGGGTTTGGCCCGTGACTGGCAGGCACGTTTCGGATCCGAACAATCAATCGGGCAGGCGCCTCATGGGCCTCCTGGGGATTCTGCTGTCCGCAACGATCGTGGTCGCCCTTATAGCCCTGTTGCGACAGGACAACTCCAACGATCCCCCGGACCAGACCACGACAACGGTTGAGGCGGCGGACACAACCGCCACCACTTCCGGGACGACCAACACAAGTGCGGTTGCAACCACTCAAACGACCACCACAACTGCGCCGACCACCACCACTCTGGGCGATCCGCTGGATGCATTGGTACTGAACCCGACCGGAATCGGCGACATCACCTTCGGCAGCGATGCCGAAGAAACGGTGGCTCAGCTTTCGCTAGTTTTGGGAAGCCCGACCGAGGACACCGGTTGGACCCCCTCCTTCGAGACCTGTCCCGGAACGGAAGCCCGGGTAGTGCGTTGGACCAGCCTGCAGGCCTTCTTTACCGACGGGGCCACTGAGTGGGCCCCCGAGGGCACCCGTCATTTCTTCCACTACGGCCAATCGGTCCTGGCCGGAGGTGGCGTGTTGATCGAGCTCACCACCGCCAGTGGGATCGGGATCCGCAGCACGCTGGGAGAGTTGGCTGCGGCCTACGGCGACCAGGCGACTATCACCGACGATCCCGTGTTTGGGCCCTTCTGGGAAGTGGACTTGGCGGGTGCCGGAGTGTTGTGGGGAACCGCCGGCGCCATCGGAGACAGCGGGATGATCGACAGCATCAACGGCGGCTCCGGCTGCGGAGAGTGAAGTACGTGGTACGTGGTGCGTGCGGACCGCGCATTGCCCCGAATGCTCCGGTTTCGACGTAGAACGTAGAGAATGAAACGTATACCCCCTCCCTGGCGGATTCCGACCTCAACATCGATGCCGTTTATGTCCTCAATTCGGGGGCCGATGGGATCGAACTGGGGGTAGTGGTCGATCAGCGGCTGTCGTCGATCCGCGAATGCCGGTCCGGGGCGCCCTCGACAGGGCTTGACCCAAGCAGGGGTCGACTTGGACGATTCTCCCTGACTCCCACACCGCCGTAGCATCGCAGCCTGAATGCGTCGCTCCCTTGTTGTCCTGGCATTGTTCATCGCGGCCTGTACAGGCGCGGCTGAAACGACCACAACCGTCACGACAGCCCCAACCACCATTACCGCCAGGCCGACGACGACCACGACCCGGGCCACAACCACCACTCGCCCGCTGCCCACTTCGCCAATCAACGGCCTTCCCGTCGAGGACGCCGATTTGCTCGACCGCAGGCTGATCGCCGTGAAGATCGACAACCACGCCAATGCCAGGCCCCAATCCGGCATCGACCAGGCGAATGCCATCGTCGAGATTCCGGTGGAAGGAATCACGCGTTTCATTGCCCTCTTCCACGACACCGACGCCACCTACCTCGGCCCGGTCCGGTCAGGGCGGCCGACCGATGGGAAGTTCCTGAACCCCCTCGGTGCGGTCTTCGCCATTTCCGGTGGTCAGGATTGGGTGCTCTCCGGCATCCGCAACGAAGGTGTCGAGATCATCGGGGAGGTGCCCCCCGCCATGTTCCGAATTCGCTCGAGGTTCGCTCCACACAATCTGTATACGGACACGACTGCTCTCCGCGCAATCGCTGACGATCGCGGATATGCCGATGACCCACCCCCAGCGCTGTTTGAGTTCGGCGACCTTCCCCCCGGTTCGGAGTCCGTTGACGAAATCGAGATGAATTTTGGCAATGGCTTCGTCGTCGATTGGACCTATGACCGGCCGAGTGGCCGCTACCTGCGCTCCTTCAACGGCAACGAGGCCGAACTGATCACTGAGGAAGGCGAAACCAGCCCTCTCGCAGCCGACACTCTGGTCGTCATGCTGGCGACCCGGTTCACCGAACAGGCGCCTGCGGGCGGGACCTCGGTGCCGGCGGTCGACACCGTCGGGGAAGGCCAGGCCTTTGTCTTTGCCAGCGGTCGCATGGTCGAAGGGACCTGGTCCCGGGAATCGAGCGACGCCTTGATCGTCTTCGAGGACGATCAAGGCGATCCCCTCCCAGTCCCCCCGGGGTTCATTTGGATGTCGATCGTGCCCGAGCAGAACGGCATCGACTTCTCGTGAGCAGATCCGATCCGGTCCGAGACTCACTAGAGCATCTCCACGCCGCTCAGGATCAACTCAACGCTTGCACATTCATCGCCGACGACATCGCGGCCAAAGGTCGCGGCGGCCGCCTCGCGAATGTGACGATCGCCATCAAGGACATCATCGACCAGAAGGGCCTCCCAACCACCTGCGGGTCGGGGTTCTACCGCCAGGTGCCTGCCGTCTCGGCTCCGGTGGTCGACCGACTCGAAGCTGAAGGGGCGGTGATCGTGGCCCGGACCGGCCTGCACGAGTTCGCCTATGGCTTCAGCAGTGAAAACCACTGGTTCGGACCGATCCGCAACCCGTGGGACATTGCTACCTCACCGGGCGGTTCGTCGGGGGGTTCGGCCGTTGCAGTGGCGGCGGGTCTGGTCGATGGAGCGGTTGGGACCGACACCGGTGGCTCGATCAGAGTCCCGGCCGCCATGACAGGGATCTTCGGCCTCAAAGTGACCCACGGGCGTATCCCCACAAAGGGCGTCTTTCCACTGGCGCCCTCGCTCGACACGGTCGGGCCTTTGTCCCGGGACATGCGAACCCTCGCTTTGCTGTACGGCGCTATGGCTGAATCCGAAACCAAGCCATCACCAGCAACTTTTAAAGGTCTCCGGATCGCGGTGCCGCGGGCCTGGATCGACGGTGCTCCCCTCGAGCCGCTGGTTCAGTCGGCCTTCGAGGCGACCATGGGAGAACTCAAATCGCTCGGTGCGGAAGTTTTTGAACTCGACCTCGGCGACCTTTTGCCCTGGGGGAAGATCCAGGAATTGGCCGGAGCAGAGGCTGCTCACGTGCATCGGGCCTTCCGGTCGGCCGGTCAGCCATACGGGCCCGAGGTCGATGCCAGGCTGACAGCGGCCGAAGCGGTCACCGCCGGGGAGTACCTGGAAGCTCATGCTTGGCGAGCCCGTCTGATCGAAACCGTGGCAGAGGCATTCAGGACCGTCGATCTCCTCGCCACGCCCGCCGTGGCTCAGCGCCGCAAGGTAATTGGAGAGGAGAAGATCGGCGATCAGCATTACCGACCCGTTCTGTCGTGGTTCTCGGCGCTGGTCAACCACTCCGGCAATCCCGCCATTGCCTTGCCCATCAAGGGAATGGAGCCCGCCGGGGGCCCACCGCCCTCCCTCCAGTTGGTGGCTCCGTGGTGGCAGGAGGAACTGCTCCTGGGGATAGGGGTGCGTCTCGAAGAACGAGGGGTGGTCGGCTTCACACCGCCACCCATCTTCTACGGGGAGATCGGAGTTTGAGGTCGGAGGTTGGAGGACGGATGCTCGAGTCGACGTCGGGTGGGCCTTTCGAACTTCGAACCTCGAACCTTCCCGGAAGGTCCGCCGACCTATCGGTATTCCTGGTCAAATCTCCCAACGGGCCTAACATTGAGGTGTTGGGGGCCGGACACAGCAATATGCGGTACGGCACCGTGCCCCTCGCCTTTTGTCTGAACCGTACGGCCCTTTGTGCCGATAAGACAAGCTCAAAGACAACTGATTTGACCAGGACCACAACCCCTACACAGAGATACAAGTGGACACAATTAGCGCGCCAGCAACCGCCGACCCAACCTCCAGCGACCAGCCCCCCGAACAATCTTCACCTGATCGACAAATAATCGACAAGATCGTCATTCGCTTCGCCGGTGACTCCGGTGATGGGATGCAAGTGGCAGGTGGCCGTTTCACCGACGCCTCCGCGTACTTCGGGAACGATCTCTCAACTCTTCCCTCGTTTCCGGCCGAGATTCGCGCCCCCGCCGGGACCTTGCCCGGGGTGTCCTCGTTCCAGGTGCAGATCGCCGATTTCGACATCCTCACCGCCGGCGATGCTCCCGACTGCCTGGTGGCGATGAACCCGGCGGCCCTCAAAGCCAACCTTGGGGACCTTCGACCTGGCGGCACTCTCGTCGTGAACAACGAAGCTTTCGATGAGCGCAACCTGAACAAGGCCGGCTACAAGACCAACCCGCTCGAGAGTGACCTGGTGGCTCCCTTCCGGATAATCGAAGCGCCCATGGACAGCCTCACGAAGGAAGCCGTCAAGAACAGCGGTGTCACCGGTCGCGACGTCCTGCGCTCCAAGAACTTCTTCGCCCTCGGTCTCCTGGCATGGCTCTTCACCCGTCCGATGGAACCAACCATCGAATGGGTCCAAAAGAAGTTCGCCAAGAAGCCCGAGGTGGCAGCCGCCAACATCGCCGCCTTCAAGGCCGGTTGGAACTTCGGCTTCACCACCGAGGCGGCCAAGACCACCTTTGAAGTTCGACCTGCAGTCCTCCCCCCCGGTGTGTACACCAACGTCACCGGCAACACCGCTCTGGCCTGGGGCCTGATCGCCGCCGCCCAGTGCGCCAAGCTATCCCTTTTCTACGGGACCTATCCGATCACGCCTGCCTCCGACATCCTTCACGAGTTGTCGATGCACAAAAACTTCGGAGTCCGCACCTTCCAGGCCGAGGACGAGATCGCCGCCATCGGTTCGGTGATCGGTGCCTCCTTCGCTGGCAACCTCGGCGTCACCGGAACCTCAGGCCCGGGAGTCGCGCTGAAGAGTGAGGCGCTGTCCCTCGCGGTTACCACCGAGTTGCCCATGATCCTGATCGACGTCCAGCGGGCCGGGCCCTCGACCGGGATGCCGACCAAGGTCGAGCAGTCAGACCTTCTGATGGCGTTGTACGGTCGTCACGGCGAGGCCCCGCTTCCCGTCATCGCCATTCCTACACCATCCGAGGCATTTGAACTGACGATCGAAGCGGTCCGGATCGCCC
>JANMST010000332.1:0-10216 GCA_031389635.1 Acidimicrobiia bacterium
CCGAGAACTCCCGCTAGTTGGCGCCGGGCCCGAAAAAGCCGCGACTTGACGGTGCCTACCGGGATTTCGAGGGCTTCAGCCACCTCCGGCAGGCTCATCCCTTCGACGTCGGACAGGACGACGACTGCTCTGAAATCAGCGGTCAGGGTGGCGAGGGCTGCCTCGACCGAGGGCCGCAACTCGATGGAGGCGATGCCGAGCTATCTGGACCCCGCCGACCCGCACGCCGAAGACCAGTACGCCTCCATCGAGTTGCGGCCCTCGGTCGAGGCAGCCCTCGCCACCCTGACGGCTGATTTCAGAGCAGTCGTCGTCCTGTCCGACGTCGAGGGGATGAGCCTGCCGGAGGTGGCTGAAGCCCTCGAAATCCCGGTAGGCACCGTCAAGTCGCGGCTTTTTCGGGCCCGGCGCCAACTAGCGGGAGTTCTCGGGAACCTTTCCGATGGTTCCGGACATCAAAACGGTACAGAACCATGACCATGCCACAGGACCCACGCCATCGACCGGGAGACCAGGACCACCTCCTCCATGATGTCGATCTCGTCGCTGCGTATGCCGGCGAAGACCCCGGGATCGACCGGGATGCGGCCGCAGCGTTGGTGACCGAGTGCCCGGATTGTCGTTCCGAATTCGCCCTTCAGCGCGAAGTCGCAAGGTGGATGTCCGGTGCTCCGGTCGTCACAATGGGCGATGACGAGCGCTCCGTCCTTCACGATCGAGTCGGCAGCGCAATCGCCAATCCCAACGTGGTTTCACTTGCCGATCGCCGGGGCCGTCGCCAGCCCGGTCAGATCTTGTTCCGGATTGCGAGCGCCGCCGCCGCGGTCGTCGTGATCGCAGGACTAGGCGGTGTGTTCGGCAACATCGGCGGAGACACCGACGGCGAAGATTCCTTCCAGACAGTTTCCGCCGAACTCGCCGCCGGTGGCTCGGAGGAAGCGACCGGTGCCGCACCCGAAGCAACGACGACCGCCGCCAACCTTCTCTACGGCTCGATGGAACGGGCGATGCTCGGCGGCGGTGACGCCGAGGTTGTCCAAAGGGAGATCGAAGAGCTCATCGCCCAGGCGGTTGACCTCGCTTCAGCCGCCGGGTTGCCAGAAGACGCCCAGGCCGACGCAATGACCGCCATCCCACCCTGTGCAGACTCGGTCGAGGACCGCGAGATTCTGCTTACTGCGGAGTCGGTGCTCAATGGTGAGCCGATCATCGTGTTTGTCGTCACGAGTTCGGAGCCCGCCGACGGCACCGATTCCGATGAGGCAACCAGCCCGGAAGCACTCGTCTTTCAGATCGCCGATTGCTCAGTAGTCGACCTCGGCTGAGGTCCGGCCTTCTCGTCCTATTTTGGCCCAAGTACCTGAGGCCCAAGTAACTGAGGCCCAAGTAACTCAGGCTTGCCGATCGACCCCAGAGCAGCAGAAGTCCGCGCCAAAACCGGGATTAACCTGACCGACATGGACGACTTCCCGACCCGTTTTGCCGACCTTTTGGAGTCGATCGCGAAACGGGTCCGGGCCCTGACCACCGATCGGGTCGGCAAATGGATCCGCATGTCCTCGCTAGGCCTTGTCGCAGCGACCCTGGGAATGATGGCCGTCATCTTTCTGTTGCTGACGACATACGGCGCTCTCGCCATCCCTCTCGGCCCCGACGGTGCTTTCGGGCTGCTTGGGGGGTTGGTTTTGGTGGCCGGCGTCGTTCTTTGGAGCAAGAGGAGCAAGGTCACGTGACATCAACCCCGATCGAGATCGACGATTCGCTCGATGAGTCGTCAAACGAGGCGCCAGATGAGTCGCCAGATGAGTCGAGTGTCGAAGACCTGATCATCATCGGCAGCGGTCCTGCCGGGCTGACCGCTGCTCTCTACGCCGGCCGCGCCGATCTCAAGCCTCTCGTATTCGAAGGCATCCAGGCGGGTGGTCAATTGATGATCACCACCGACGTCGAGAACTACCCCGGGTTCCCGGACGGGATTCTTGGTCCCGAGTTGATGGATCGCTTCCGCAAGCAGGCCGAGCGTTTTGGAGCACGGCTCGTCGCATCCGACGTCACCAAGGTTGACTTCACATCCGACCCCAAGCGGATTTGGGTCGGTGCCGACGAGTACCTGGCCAGGACCGTGATCGTCAGCACCGGGGCCACCGCCAAGTGGCTGGGGATCCCCGGGGAGGAGCGTCTAACCGGTCGCGGGGTCTCGGCCTGTGCGACCTGTGATGGCTTTTTCTTCCGGGACAAGGAACTCGTGGTGGTCGGCGGCGGCGACTCCGCAATGGAGGAGGCTCTGTTCCTCACGAAGTTCGCCTCGAAGGTCATCGTGGTTCATCGTCGCGATCAATTCCGGGCCTCGGTGATCATGGGCAACCGTGTCACCGAGCACCCCAAGATCGAGGTCATTTGGGACACCAAAGTTGTGGAGATCCACGGCGAAAAGGGAGTCACCGGTGTCACCCTGTCCGACATGAAGACCGGCGAGAAGCGACACCTCGAAATCGACGGGGTGTTCGTCGCGATTGGACATGAACCCAACACTTCGATACTCAAAGGCCAGTTGACCTTGAACCCCAGTGGCTACGTTGTGCTGGCCGGCGACGGCACCACGGCGACAGGCAGTCCGGGAGTGTTCGCAGCGGGTGACGTGAGTGACGCCCGCTACCGTCAGGCCGTTAGTGCGGCAGGATCCGGTTGCATGGCAGCGATTGACGCCGAGCGTCACCTAGCCGATCATTAGGCCAATCGCTAGAAGCGGAATGTCCGCGGGCCTGCGGGAGTTGAAATTGATATGAACACGAGAGGAGCCAGGGATGAGTGAAAACACCGTCACCTTGAACGATTCCAATTTCAACGACCAGATCGCCGGGGAGACCCCGATCCTCGTCGACTTCTGGGCCGAATGGTGCGGACCATGTCGGTTGGTAGCACCTGTTCTCGACGAAATCGCCAGGGAATACCAGGGCAAGATCTCCATCGGGAAACTCAACGTCGATGAGAATCCGCGTCTGTCAGCCACTTTCGACGTAATGAGCATTCCCACCATGATCCTGTTCAAAGACGGGGTGGAGAAGAAGCGGATCATCGGGGCCCGGCCCAAGCACTCAATCGTCAGCGAGCTCTCCGAGTACCTCAGCTAACGGACAACCATTTGTCGCAAAGGGGAGCGGCGTTGTGCGCCTCTATCTACTAAACGACTCAGGAGAGCCGGTCCGGGACATCCAGGACCGGCTCTTGGCGTTGGGCTACAGGCCTGGTTCGGATGCACGGGGCGAGTTCGGCGAGGCCACCGATCAAGCGGTTCGGGCCTTCCAACGCGAGCGTGGCTTGACCGCCGACGGCGAGGTAGGACCGGAGACCTGGCGGTACCTCTACGAAGCCGGCTACCGGCTGGGTGATCGTCTCCTCTATTTGAAGCGACCGATGATTCGCGGGGAGGATGTGCTCGAGCTTCAAAACCGCCTCAGCCAGCTGGGCTTCGATCCCGGACGGGTCGACGGCATCTTCGGGCCCGACAACGAACGAGCCATCCTCGAGTTCCAGCGCAACCGCAACCTCACCGAGGACGGCGTCGCCGGGCCCGAAGTCATCACCGAGCTTCGGCTTCTGGTCCGGGGAGCAATCGGAGCCGGGCGTGAAACGGTCCGGGAGCGTGAGTGGCTCCGAAGCCTGCCGGGAAGCCTGGTCGGCGCAAGAGTGTTCTTCGACCCTGCCTGTCGCTCCCCCGAGGAAGCGCAGACTGCCTGGGCCGCCGCCAGTGCCGCCGCTCTCGCACTGCAGGATCGAGGCGGGCTGCCGATGTTGGCCCGGGCCGCCGACATAAGCCTCCCGGAGAGAGTTCGAGCGGGCCGCGCCAACCGCCAGGGCGCCGAACTGGTCGTCTCGTTTCGGCTCTGCCACGGCGAGACCGAAGAGGCCGTGTACTTCTATGAACGAGGAGTCAGTCGTTCGGAAGCGGGGGCTCTGCTCGCCCAGCGCATCGCCGAGGCGATCGGTGGGGAGACGCTGGGCATGGCCACGGCCATCCTCCGTGAGACCCGAGCCCCGGCGGTGATCGTTGCCAGACAAGTACTGACAGCCGAAACTGGCCGCCAAGTAGTAAATGGCCTGGAAGCGTTCTTCACGAACAGGTCCGAGGTTTGAAGTTCGAGTTCAACCTCAAACTTTTGACCTCAAACCTCAAACTGCTCAGCCCATCAGCTTTCGGTAGATCTTCTCCAGGTCCTCGACTGATCCGTAGTCGATGTGAAGTGCCCCGCGACCGCTTCGAAACTCGACTCTCACCTTGGAACTGAGGCGATCCGCTAGGCGGTGCTCTAGTTCGATGATCTCGGCCGGCCTGATCTCCCGCACCCGCGGGCGTCCTCCGCGAGCAGGTTCCTCACCGCGGCGCAGTCGCACGGCCTCTTCGATCTGACGAACGCTCCACCCCTCGTCAACTGCACGTTTGGCAACATGCTCGGCGAATGCCCTGTCGTCGAGGGCGGCCAGGGCCCGAGCATGACCGGCCGACAATTCTCCTCTTTCAACCATTCCCTGGATGGAGGCCGGTAGGCCGAGCAGTCTGAGGGTGTTGCTAATCGCCGCCCGGCTCTTCCCGACCCGCCTACCCACCTCGTCATGGGTCATGCCAAAATCTTCCAGAAGCTGCTGGTAGGCGGCGGCTTCCTCGAGAGGAGTGAGATCCGATCGCTGCAAGTTCTCAACCAAAGCCTCGGTCAACGAGGCGGCGTCATCACCGGAGCGGATCATGGCCGGAATCTCCGTCAGTCCAGCTCGCCGGGCTGCTCTCCACCGGCGCTCCCCCGCCACCAGGACGTAACCACCGTCGGGGTTGCGACGGAGAACTACGGGTTGAAGAACGCCGACTGTTCCTATCGAATCGGCCAGCGAGGCCAGCGATTCTTCGTCGAAGTTCGCCCGGGGTTGTTGAGGGTTGGGGCTGATCTCATCAATGTTGACGTGGGCGAATCCCGAGTCGGCGATAGCAGCCGAAGGAATCAGTGCCTCCAGGCCCCGGCCTAACCCGCGTTTGGCAACCCCGCTCTTGGCTGACAATGGCGGGGGTCCCGATGCCCTTCCGCTTGCGCTGCGTGTTGTCACGTTGCCCTCCTCAGTCAAGGTGATGCCGGCGCCGGAACTCTCGTCCCAGTTCCCGATAGGCAATGGCGCCACGTGTCATTGGATCAAACGCCTCGATGGGCTCGCCATAAGAGGGAGCCTCCGAGATCCGAACCGAACGAGGGATCACGGTCCGATACGTGTCCTCGACGAAATGTTTGCGGACCTGGTTGGCGACATCCCTTGAGAGGTTGGTGCGAGCGTCATACATGGTGAGAACTACGCCTTCCACCCTCAAGGCGGGATTGAGTTGGCGTTTGACCAGTTCGATGTTGCTCAGAAGTTGGCTGAGTCCCTCAAGCGCGTAGTACTCGCATTGGATCGGAATCAGGACCTCGTTGGCAGCGGTGAGGGCGTTGACCGTCAACAGGCCCAGCGACGGGGGACAGTCGATGAAGATCACCCGGAAGTCGGCGGTGATCGTGGCCAGCGCTGCTTTGAGGCGTCCTTCGCGAGAGAAGGCCGGCACCAGTTCGATCTCGGCGCCGGCCAGGTCGATGGTGGCCGGTACTACGAAGAGGTTCTTGACCGATGTCGGCTCTATAGCGTCCTCAATCGGTATATCCTTTAACAGAACGTCATATACCGAGTGGGTGATAGCACCGCGGTCGACTCCGAGGCCCGAGGTGGCATTGCCCTGCGGATCGAGGTCGACGATCAAGACCCGCTGTCCCTGGAACGCCAGTGCTGCGGCGAGGTTGATCGCGGTAGTGGACTTGCCGACTCCGCCTTTTTGATTGGCCAGGGCGACGATGGTGGCGGGAGGGGAGTTGGCAGAGGAGTCGCTCATTAAGCCCGCATCATAAGGAGTCTCGCGCTGTGGTCAAGGATCCCGGCCGGAACCGTCATTTCTTCGTAGCCCGGCACCGGAATCCCCGAGCCGCTGACGACTGCCCGGCCCCCGGGCGACAAAAGCCGTCGCAGGTGGGGCAAGAGGGTGCTCGCAGGCATCAAGGCTCTGCTGACAATGGCCCCGATCTGGCCTTCGAGGCTCCCAATCGAAGCAACCCGGGTGTCTACATCGACCTCGACGATCCTGGCTGCCCGCCTGACCAGGTCGATCTTGCCGGCCGATCGATCCACCAGGGTAAACCGACAGTTTGGCCAGAGAATGGCCAGTACCAATCCAGGGAGGCCGGCGCCGGTTCCGAGGTCCCAACAGAACCGTGGGGGTGACTCCCACGCCCCTGCATAGACGATCGAGTCTGCGAGGTGCCGATCGTCGACCCTTGGCCCTTCCGAAGGGCCGATTCCTCCGGCCGGGAGGGCCTCAACCCTCAACCAGTCCCCCAGATCGCCCAGTTGGCTCGCCTGCCTCTGGCTCAAGTCGATACCTGCGAACGCCAGACTGGCCTCAAGCGCGGGATTCACGTGAAACTTGAGGGTTTAGCCCTCATCGTCGGAGTCGGCGACCTCGTCGGTGGTTGCGATCACCACATACCGGCGTGGAGGCTCCCCTTCCGAATAGGAACGGACCCCTTCGCGTTCGGCCACCGCATCATGGATGACCTTGCGATCCGCCGCACTCATAGGTTCGAGCATGATTTCTCCACCCTCACCAAGCACCTGCTCGATCAACTGGGCTGCATAGATGCTCAGTGCCTGACGGCGTCGCTCCGCATAACCGGCAATGTCGATCCGAACCCTGGCCGTATCATCAACCTGGCGATGGAGGACGGTCTTGGTGATTTCGTGGATGGCTTCCATCACGGAACCACGGGGGCCAACCAGGGCCTCGGTCTGCTCGCCGTCGATCGTCACAACGATCACTTCGTCCTCGACGGACACGTTTACCTGGCCGTCCAGGCCAAAGGAAGACACCAAACCGTTGAGAAACTCCTCAACCATTGGAGCCTGCTCGTGCGGATTGGCTGTGCTCACCCTTGCCTCTCTCTCTCGTGGTGGGCCGGAACGACTCTGATTGTCGCGGCTTTCCCGCTCTCGATGACGGTCATTTCCGGTGCGATTTGACGGGCGCTGTCGACTGTCGTCTCCGGAGGGGCGGGCAGGTCGAGCCGGGCGCTGATCTTGTCCTTGGGGAGGCCGGGCCTGAGACCGTCCACGGCCTCCCTGACTGCTTCCACCGGACCCGGACCGGGACCCACCCCTTGGTCCGTCGCTCCGGTCGCCCTGGGGTCTCGAGCCCTGGTCCTGAGCCGGACGTCTATCGCCCTCGCCCTCCCCGCGCCCCCGGCGTCGTTTGCGGTTTCTGCTCTGCAACCGGGGCTTTACCCGCACTATGGCGTCCTTGCCGCCCAACCCCAGAAAGCCCTTTTCGGGCTCCTGGATGACTTCGATATCGACTCCCTCACGGTCGGCGATGGACAACTCCTGCATCGCCGCGGCAACGGCTACATCGACCGTCTTTCCTCTGACCTCTACCCACTCGACCACGATTTCACTTCCTCTTGCGACGTCGGCGCCGGTCGGCAGAACCAGCCTGCGGTGCCGACCTCTTCTCTTCGTCCACTTGCTGCTTGTCGTTCCGCGGGCCCGATTCCCCCAACGCCACCGGCAATTGGGGTCGCCCGTCGATTCGGAAAATCACAACCTGCTGCAGCAGCCGGAAAATATTGCCAGTCATCCAATAGAGGACCAGGCCGGCGGGAAAGTTGTAGGAGACGAAACCGATGAAGAACGGCATCACCTTTGTGACCATCTGGGTGGCAGCGGCCTGCGGGTTTTCGGGTCGGACCTGGCCGGCGGTGGCATGCCATTGCTGGACATATTGGCTGGCAACCATGATGACCAGCATCAACACGTACGGTATGGCGGTCGGAAAGCCCGTTGCGACAGCCTCAGAAACCTTCGTCCCCAGGTTCATGCCTAGAAACGTCTGACCAGCATCGATGGCGGTGCGCAGCGCCGACCCCACCGGGATGTGGATGGACGGAGTGGGTAGTCCTCCTTCGTTTGGGGTAACCGACAGAACCCGGAAGAGAGCGAACCAGATCGGCATCTGCACGATCAGGGGGAGCAGGCATCCGCCCGGCGTGGCACCAGCCTCGCGTTGAACCCGCATCAACTCCTTCTGCATCGCCTCGGGCGTTTCCTTCAGTTCCTTCTGGATCCGGCGGACTTCGGGTTGGATCGACTGGAAGGCACGGGTAGATCGAGTTTGCTTGAGGGTCAGCGGGAAAAGCAGAAGGTTGACGCTGATCGTCAACAGAACGATTGCCAAGCCGTAAGAGGGGACGAGGTCGTAGAAAAAGGCGAGGGCACCACCGAGGATGTCCTGCAGACCGCTAAACAATTGACCCATCAGCGGGCCCTCCAGCTATCGGGGACCGGATCGAACCCGCCCGGATGGAGCGGATGGCAACGAGCGACCCGCTTGATCCCAAGCCAACTGCCCCGAACCACACCGAATCGGGCGATGGAATCGGCCGCGTACTGCGAGCAGCTGGGCTGAAAGCGGCAGCTGAGGCTCAGGTTGGGGCTTACCAATTTTTGGTAAGTCTTGATAAGGATGATGGCGGTGCGAGCTGGGACCCGAGCCAATCCGGACAGAGCTCGCTTCAATCCCGCCCCCGATCGGTACCGTTCTTGCCTGCTTCGAAAGTTTTCACTGCATCGGAAATCCACGAAACCAGGGTCGAGAACGGCACCCGGGCCACTGTGGCCCCGGCGATCACAACAAAGTCGTACCCCTCGGGTAGGCCGGCTGTCCGGATGGCCTCACGAAGCCTTCGTTTTGCTCGATTACGTACCACTGCGCTTCCTATTCGTCGTCCGGTTACCAGCCCGAACCGGACACTTCCTGGCTGCCCTACCGCCCGAACAATCACCAAATCACCCACCCGCCGGCGACGACCCGTCGCCAGGACGGTGCGGAAACTGGCCGAGGAGCGGAGTGAAACGGGCTTAAGCGGCGAGACGCTTGCGGCCTTTTGCACGCCGTGACTTGAGGATGGCGCGTCCGGCACGAGTCGTCATGCGATGACGGAAGCCGTGCTTGCGCATCCGCCTTCTTACCTTTGGTTGGAACGTTCTCTTCATGTGAAACCCCGGAAATTCGATCGGATCGGCAGTGTTGGGACCTGGAAACGCGGAAAAGGTGGACCTCAGAAGGTTATTGCGGGCGGGGAAGAAGGTCAAAGGCCAGACCCCTTCGCGAAAAAAACCCTATCGGGTCTCATGTCGGGTCGAGCGAAGTCGATCCGTCGAACAAGTGGAAAAGTCCGATTCCGCCTGAGGATCCGGGCCTTCACCAACCGATCAAAGATGGAATGCGCGGTCTTGACTTCGCTTCGGCGGGCAATCCATACTCGCTTGCCGCTGGAGAGCGATTTCGGGCTACTTCCCCTTGTCTACTGCGGTTAGTCGCGCTCCGGGCGAGGTTTTTGGAGGCAGATCTGTGCCGGCTTCCAGGTCTATCCACAGATGTGGATGGGGCTGTGGAAACTTCTGGGGCAGATCGCGGACTGTGGAGGATGGGTTGGTGCATTTTGTTACGCCTTTTGAGGGATGGCCAGACCGGTGGAGCGAGTTTCAGAGGACCTTGCGAGGATCTGTCTCGACCGCCAATTGGCAAAAGTGGCTTTCCCGGCTCGAACCTGACGTAGGTCCCAACCGGGTCACCCTGGTGGCCCCCAACGATTTCCACCTGCAATGGGTACGGGACAAACACTCCTCTCTGATCGAACATGCCTTCAAACAGAGCTTCGGTGACGCCGTCGAACTGCACTACTTCAGTGCCAACGAGCCCCTGGAGGCCCCGCCACTACCGCTCCTCGACCACCGGCCGAGCCTTGTGGAAAATGAAACATCGGTCACCCTGGTCGGTAGGTACCGATTCGACAGCTTCGTCGTAGGAAGCTCCAACCGCTTCGCCTGGGCGGCGGCGATGGCCGTGGCCGAGCAGCCCGGAACTCACTACAACCCCCTCTTCATTTACGGGCCGGCCGGACTGGGCAAGACCCACCTTCTCCATGCGGTCGGGCATCTTGCCCTGGAGTTGTATCCCGGGCTGGTGGTTCGCTACATCACCTCCGAGCGCTTTCTCAATGACTTCATCGACTCCATCAGAAGGAAGCGGGTCGACGACTTCAAACACCGGTATCGCTCGACCGACGTCCTCCTTCTCGACGACGTCCAGTTCTTC
>JANMST010000351.1:0-14030 GCA_031389635.1 Acidimicrobiia bacterium
CCAAGGTTCGCACCCCGTCCCACTTTGGCTCGTAGAGCCACTCCGGGTGGTCGAAGGGATCATCACTCACCGTGGCCAGCATCGGTTCGAGGCGGGGATGGGGCGACGGGGGTTGCCCCTGGATGCTCGAAAGGAGCGCCAACCATTGCTCCTTGCCATTCCCGGGCGAGGTCTTGACCAGGTGATATACCCCCTTGAGTCTTTTGCCCTCCAGCCGGAAGGTTATCTTCTCATCGTCTCGCTTGATGATCTCGTATGTGCCGGAATCGAATATCCGGACCTGGCCGGCTCCATAGTTGCCGCCCGGGATGGAACCGCTGAAGCTCCCGTAGTCGAAGGGGTGGTCCTCGGTCCGGACCGCAAGGGCCTTGATCCCGCGGCGCCGGGGGAGGCCTTTCGGCACTGCCCACGAAACCAAGACGGGTTCGTCGCCGGGGTGACTCATCTCCAAACGAAAGTCGTGGTGAAGCCGCGTGGCGTAGTGCTGTTGGATGACGAAGGTCGGCCCGGGATCGGCCACCAATGGGTCAAGCTCGCCACCCCCGCCATCAGCCGCTGAAGGTGGCTCGGGTGTGGCGTCAAATTGTCGCTTGCTGTCGTACCTCGACCCGCCGTCGGCCATAGGGTTTCCAACACAAGCACCTCACCTCTCACTTTGAGCGCGGGGAACCGCTCTTTCTTCCGAATGGCGCCTTTGGCCAACCGGTATGCCGATCGGATACCCCCAGGCAAGGACGGGAGAGTGGTCGAGGGCCTGACGGCCACATAGGTATCAATCCCCAAGGTCTGTTTTGCGAAGCGGGATGGCGCTATCGGTCATACTGATTCTGCCGAACGAGAATCATCTCCCTCGGCGATCGAAGGAGCAGTAGCAAGTGGAACCCCTTCAGTACTTGACGATCTATCTGAATGACCATCGGGCGGGAGCCGCAGCCGGCACCGACCTGGCCCGGCGGCTCTGGCGCAAGAATCGTTCCGGGCCGTGGGCAACGGAGCTCAACGAAATCCGTAAAGCGATCAAAGCCGAAAAGGAAACCCTGGACTCGGTGAGAGCCGCGGTCGGGGTCAGCGGCGGGCAACTCAAAAGGGCAGGCGCATTGGTTGCTACACAAGCGTCCCGTCTCAAGCCCAACGGTCACTTCTTGCGGTATTCACCTCTTACGAGAGTGGGCGAGTTGGAGGCACTGATGTCCGGGGTTCAGAGCAAGCTGCGCCTCTGGGCTGCGCTGCAGGAGACGACCGGGTCGTTGCCGGGCCTGGCCCGTTTCGACTTCGCCGCGTTGTGCGAGCAATCGGTGGCCGAGCTGAACACCCTGGGAGAGATCCACGAATGGGCCGCCAGGCAATGCTTCCAGCGATAGCCAACCCGTGAACGCCGGGACATGACCGACCCCCAGGTTGTGTTGGTCACCGGCGTCTATGGCGTCGGTAAGACAACGGTGATCGAGGAGATGGCCGAACAGTTGGAGAACACCGGGTTGTCGTTCGCTGCGATCGACCTCGACTGGTTGTGGTGGTTCAACGTACCCAACCTCGACGACAGCGCCGTCGATCGGATCGGGCTGGCCAACCTCTCGGCGGTCACGCGCAACTACATCGATGTCGGCGTGAGCCATCTCATGCTGGCTGGTGCCATTGAGGACGACACTGACATTGCGGAGATCGTTCGGGCACTCCGCTGTCCTCTTCGAGTCGTCCGTCTCACGCTCAGTCTTTCAAAGATCGAAAACCGTTTGGCAGGCGCGGTCACCACCGGCCGTCAGATCGACCTGCGCCAGGCAGAGGAATGGATCCGTGAAGACGTTGGCGCGGGAATCGGTGACCTAGTCCTTGTCAACGATCGACCGGTGCAGGCCGTGGCAAGGGAGATACTCAAGTGGCTGGGATGGATATAACGGTCCGTCTTCCAGCTCACCGTTTCGGGAATCGTAGGGCATGACCCGGATGGCCCCTTGGTCCAGTTCAGGTCTTTGCCCGGTGAAGAAAGGCCGCCATTTGTCCGCGGGTCACTACGTCGTCGGGGCAGAACAATCCCACGGCGCAACCTTTGCTGATGCCTGCGGCGACGAGCCGTTCGATGTCACTTTCGAAGACCGAACCCTGGTCGTCTGTGAACGAGTCGGCAACGACCCCGCCCGGCAACGAGAAGGCCCGGGATAGGAAAGCCGCCATCTCGGCCCGAGTGACCGGCAGACCGGGGCAGAAACGGGTGCCAGCCTCATCACGACCCATAGTTATGCCGGCAGCCGCCAGTCGCTCGATGTCATCCTCGAAGATCGAGCCGGTGTCGTCCGTGGAGATGAGTCTGCAGGAGGCGGCCGCCGCCTTCAAGCAGGGGCTGGTCGCCGAAGTCCCGTTGGCGGCCTCCATCGGCGCACCCCCGAGCGTCGACCTGCGCAACTTGTCCGGGCACAACTACACGACCTCGGTCAAGAACCAGGGGAACTGTGGGTCCTGCGTCGCCTTCGGAACGGTGGCAGTGATGGAAACCACCTACAAGCGCAAGACCAACAACTCCACCGGATTGATCGATCTGTCCGAGGCTCACCTGTTCTATTGCCACGGTCGCGCCGAAGGCCGAACCTGCGCCAACGGCTGGTGGCCGGAAAACGCGTTGATCAAGTCGCACGACATCGGCGTCACCACCGAGCCGAACTATCCGTCCACTGCGGGGGATCAGAACTGCACCGGTCTCAACGCGGGTTGGGCCAATGACCTCGCCAAGGTCACCGGGTCCACAAAGCTCACGTCGCCGGCAGCGATGAAGGACTGGATCGCCAATCAAGGCTCAGTCACGGGCTGCTTCGTCGTGTACCAGGACGTCTTCTCTTACGCCGGTGGTGTCTACGAACACGTGACCGGAGCGATGGCCGGAGGTCATTGCGTAGAGATCATCGGGTACGACCACAACCCGGGCTGTTGGACCTGCAAGAACAGCTGGGGCACCGGTTGGGGCGAGGCGGGCTACTTCCGCATCGCCTACGGCCAGTGCGCCATCGAGACGTGGGCCGGGCCTTTTGGTGTCCAGGGGGTGACGATGAAGACCTGGCGCAATGGCGTCAAAGTCACCGGCCTGTGGAGCAACGACTCCAACCGCAACACCTGGGCCCACCTCAGTGGCCTCGGCTGGCGGAAGGTGGTCGACGATTCGGATGTAGCCAGCGAGACGATGCTGGCTCAGCTCATAGCCGCCAAGACTCAAGGTTCTGCGGTGAACGTGCTGGATGACCAGGGCGAGTTGCGCGAGATCTACGCCTAGGAGGAAACATGGCCAACAACATGCCCACGGTCCAGCCCGTCTCGACCAGTGTCGCCGGTACCGAGGGAATGCCCGACATAACCGTCAACCTGGAATCTCTGGCTTCGACGACCACCGCAGCCGCGGGGCCCCAGCTAGTCCCCCCCACCGAGGCTGCCGAGCAGAGCGGGATCACCGCCTGGCTGACCGGCAAGCAGATCGTCGGGATCTGGAGCAACGCCTCACCTCGCAACTCGTGGGTGAGTATCGAGGGAGTCGGATGGCGCAAGCTGTACAACGCCGGAGATACCGGCATTACCGAGATGACGATGCTCGCCGCCCACGCCAAGGCGGGCGTGCGGCAATGCAGCATGCGCATCGAGGCCGACAACCTGGTTCACGAGATCTACGTCTGGTGAGCCAATCCGGATGAGGTGTGGGGGTCGGGACGACCCCCACACCTCATCGGTTACATCCACAGTGATGGTGTATTGATCTGAGATCGACGCGTCACCCTCCCACTCGCGCCAGAGGCGCAGGGCGATCCGGTATGCGCCTGGTTGGGAGAAGGTCAGTCGGAAAATGTGATTGGCGGACGCCCCCGAGGTTACGTCGCCTGCAAGGTCGTAGGTGTCATCGACCACCCGGACCGAAGGGTCCAGGTCGACGAAGCTCTAACGAAATCCCGTGCCCGGATTCTCTGCCAACGAGATTTCCAATTGTTCTTTGGCCGAATGCGCGATCCGATTCCCATTGTCCTGGGCCATTGTGCGCCTTCGTCTTCAGACAACGTTCTTGCGCAAGAGACGCACGACCCCCGACACGATCAGTGCCGCTCCGGCCCAGGCGAGCCACAACCCGTACCCAGTTCCCCAACCCTCATTGACAGACGAGGCTGCCACTGAGAGAAAGTACGCCACGAGTTGTAGACCGAGGGCCAGAATCTGGCCGCGCTGGTCCATCACTCGCTTAGACGGGTAGAGGGACAACAGGAAGGTCCAGCCCGCGACCAACAAAGGGGGTATGAGAAAAGCTTGTCTGTCGCCGACAAGCCATTCCCAATTCGGCGAAGAACACCGGCCCGCTGTTAGAGGTAAAGGGGAGGAACACCGCCGCGGCTACGACCAGACCTCCCGTGGCTGGCAACCAACCGACCCCCGTCGGGTCAGATATTGCTGATTTTTTCCAAAGAGATACGCCCGCTCCAACTATCAAAGCGGCGCCGATACTGATCACGGCCAGAGCAGCCTGAAATCCATGGTCCGGAGTGCTGATGAGTGGGAGGTAGGTTGCGACCAGGTAGAACCCGAGTCCGATCAAAGCACCACCACCCCAAGAGGGCTGGCGTCGCTGCGCCGCCAAGACGCCGATGGCAGCTGCGCCGGCCACGGCCAGCAGTGGCTCGAGCGCAAACCAAGCAGACCCCTGAGAGCCCTCGCTGTTCGACAGCCCCAGGCCGACAAGCAGGACTGCCGCTCCGATAAGGCTCAACTGGGTGGCGAGCATGGGAGCTGATCCCCGTCGAGGTTCTGCTGGTGCTTCCACCGCTTGGGACCCGGTCGCAACTTTCTCGTCTTGTTCTCCAGCTGGGGCGCGATTGGCAGACGCTGGTATTTCAACGGCGGCGGGTTCGGGAACCACCGCCTCGGACGGCTGCACCGTTTCCTCGATCTGGAGGCTCACCGCTATTGGATCTGGAACCGGCGCAGGCTCAGGAGGCTTCGCGACCTCAGGTTCCGGTGCAAGCAAATCCCGGGTGGCGGCCATGTCGACTTCCGATGGCACGTCGATCGCTAGGGGTCCTTTGGGTTCTTCTCGGACGGGCTGCGGCTGGGTCGAAGGCGGCTGCATCTTGAACAAGCGGCCGCTGGTCGAGCGCATATATAGGACAGGCGTGCCCCATTCGACTTCGTTGCCTCCGGCGAAGATGGCTTTGCGAGCCTCTCCCAGGGCGGTATCTACCGCGTAACCGTCGGCCAATGCCGAGTAGAACTCATGGGAGAGGGTTATCGCCGCCTCGTCGGTGATCTCGAACTGCATGGCAATGACGGCCGGGATGCCTTGCTGGACGAGGCTCTGGGCGGCTCCGGCAAAAGGATCGGTGGGGGAGCTGCGGGCCCCCTCGCACGAGTTGAGGATTACCAGGCGAAGCGAGCGGTGGTCGTGCAGCAGAGTTCCCAAATCCTGACCGCTCACCGGGCGACGGCGACCGTCCATTCCCTCGAGGAGGAGGACACCGTCCTGGGATTGTTCGTCATATCCGCCATGACCTACGTAGTGGAGGATGTGGTACTCGCCGCGGCGAAGGGTGCAACGCTGCCATGGTGGCCGTCTCCAACCGCTCCACCGACACCAAGCCCCTGCTCTCGAGATCGGCGACGGCGGACGTGATCCGGTTCCACTCGACATCAACGTTGAGTTGGGCGACATCGCTTGGGGCCGAGATCATCACCAGAATCTTGAGGGGAGGCTGGACCGTGAGCGGGCGCCCGGGCTCGGGCAACTCGAGGTAGCGAACCAGTGGCGTCTCCACCGAAAGATTCAGGAAGCGGTTGGCCCCGGTGTCGTACAGGTACTCCCACGGAAAGTCCGCAAGCTCGGGAGCATCCGACAAGCGGAGGCGAAGGCGTAGCCCGGCCTGCCGGCGCCGCGCTTCATCGAGGCTGCGGACAAGAGTCGGTTGCAGCTGTTCATCGAAGAGCGCCCTAAAGAGGCGGCCGCCGAAGCTCTTGATGTCGGCCATGTCGGACGAGTCGATGCGGTGGGTGTTGCGTCGAATGTCAGTGAGGGACATTCCCACCTTGAGCAGGAAGTTCTCCAGTTCGAGCTGTGAGAATGGAGGCCGGAACTGAGACGAGGCCTGTCCGCCGGGCGACCCGATAACTCGGGCCCGATAACCGTCGTCCTCTTTCTCGATGAGAAGGTCGAGGTCCAGGTAGTTGGTGATGGCCGGCATTGTGTTACTCCTACGGTCCGAGCACCATCGTCGTCCAGGTCCCGGGGAATGGTTGTTGGCGATCGGGATTGTTTGACACCATCACCCTTAGGTCGCTGCGGCCGTCGCCATCGAGGTCTCCGCCGACGTCACTGACGTTCACGTTCATTCCGAAGACAGTTCCCATCGCTGGATTGGACACGCCGAGTTCCTGCCACGGGATTCTCGCTTCGATCACGTAGCCGCTGTCGGTCGTGACCGCCACCGCCTCGATGTCGGGATCGGGACCTCGCACTATATCGCCGCCGACGACTCGATTGATGGCAGTGATGGCTGGCGCCTGACCCGGGCTAATGGGGCCGAGTAAGACGTGTACGTCATTTGAACGGAGTCCGAACGAAGAGCCCAGGCCGGTGGGATCCGGTCCAAACTCGAAGTTCGCCGAGTCTCCCCTCCACAAGTTGTAGAGCTCAGCGCTCCAGGGCTGCTCCAGCGCGGCGTCGGCTACGTCGACATAAAGATAAAGGTTCTCTTCATCCCAACCGACCCACCAGACACCGACAGGAAGTGAATCAGTAGCTTGCCTGGGGAACACTTCGAACGTCGAGAGGGTCGATGCGACACCTTCCCACTCGGTGAAGTCACCGTTAATCGCCGGAGGCGAAATCGCTCGGTGAGCCGTGATGTCGGCTGGAGGGACGACGAAGGTTGACGCCGTCGTTGGGTCAGTCCCAAGCGCCGTTGTCTGCGTCACCCCGGTCTGATTGGTCGTGGTTGTAGTGGGGTCTTCCATGAATGCTGCGACGATCAGGAAGAACATCCAAATAGAAAGCGGGATCCCAATGGCGAGCGCCACTACCAGACCGGTCTTGCTTTTTTGGCGGGGCCGGACCTGGGGCCTCACCGCTGGTGAAGTTGGCGGGGCAGTCGTTTGGGCATCAACCGATACTGGAGCTGGCGCGACCGTCGGTGCCGCCGGAGGTATCACGGCCTCTTGGGCCGGTTCCTTGGCTGGCTCGGTCGGCTGGCGAAGGACGTCTACTCGCCAGGCAGCGTCGGCGAGAAGACCCTCCTCATCAGAGAAGTCGGGGTCGAGTTGGGCCGCCTCCTGGAACGAGGCCACGGCCTCTTCCCATCTTCCGGCCGTGTGTGCGGCGCGTCCTTCGTCGATGAGGGCCGACGCCCGTACTCTGCGCTGGGCGTCCTCAAGATGCGACTTGGCGTGCACGTGGGTGGGGTCCAACTCCAGCACCGTTCGCAGATGCCGGACTGCCTCGATCCAGCTCCTGGAATCGATCGCCACGAGCGCCTTCTCGTAGGCGACGACCGGGTCCGCTTCCGCCTCGGTCGGAGCCGGTGGTTCGAGGTCTGGTGGTTTGTGTTCAGGTGGTGGCGGCGCTTCGCCGGCCTTCTCGCGTGGAACCGGTGGGGCCGTGAGATCGAAGATCATCCCGTCCGGCGCCCTCATGTACAGAACTGGAGTGGCCCATTCCAGATCGTTGTCGGCCGAGAAGATTCCTTTGCGGGCCTCCGTCACGGCGGCGTCAACCGGATACCCGTCTGCCACCGCCAGGTAGAACTCGTGAGCGAACTGAATCGCGGCAGCATCGGTGATCTCGAATTGCATGGCTATGACTGCCGGGATGCCCTGGCGGATGAGGCTAGGTGCGACTCCGCTGAACGGATCCTCGGCCGAAGCCCGCGCTCCCTCACAGGCATTCAGCACGGCCAGCCGGAGCGAACCGTGGTCATGGAAGATGGTGCCCAGATGTTGTCCCTTGACGGGACGGGCACGCTCGGAACTGTCTTCGAGGACCAATACGCCGTCACCATCGGCGAAGCCACCGTGCCCGATGAAGTGGAAGATGTGGAATTCCTCACGCCGCAGGCGTTGGGCCAGGCTGGCCATGTTGGCGTCCTCCATGACCACCAATTCGACCCGGCCGCTGCTCACCAGATCTTTGGTGGCTTCCCGCAACAGATCGACTTCACGTTGAACGTCGAGAGCATCGACATCGGTGGGGTTGGAGACCATCAGGAGGATGCGGAGTGGGGGTGAGACAGCCAACGGACGGATCCGGGTCGGCAGGTCGATGTAGCGAACCACCGGGGTCTGGTTGGACAATGCGACGAAACGGCCCAGACCTTCGGCCCAGACGAACTCCCAGGGAATGTTGTTGAGGGTGGGGGCATCGGATGTGCGAATGCGGACCCGCAGTCCCCGGTTGGCCAGGCCGGCGTCGTCGATGCTGCGGCGGAAACAAATGCCCACTTCACCGGCGAAGACCGCCTCATACAGCTTCTTGCCGAACTTCTCGGCGGCCGCACCTTCTGGCGATCCCATCTTCCGGACACCGCTTCGAGTGCGGCCGACTTTGAGGACGAAGTTCTCCAGCTCGATCGGCGAGAAGGGGAGGGAAAACCGGCCAGCGGCCTGACCGGCGGGGGAGGCCAGGACCTTGGCGACAAACTCCTCACCATCGGCTTCGATCGCGACATCGAAGTCCGTGTACTCCCGGATCCTCATTCCGATCTCCAAGACCGGCCGGCCAAGGTAACCCCCGATTGTCTGCTCTTAGAGCAGAGCACCCAGAATCCTACGTGATACGTCGGCTACCTGGAGGAGTTATTGACTCTCGGGGCCAGTCCCGGGCCTCATCTAGGGCGCCCAATCAGGACGGCTTGTGGGGCCAAACGAAGAATCCCCGGACCGGTTCCCCGGTGCTCTGGCGGGCGTTGATCCGGTTGGTTCCGCCCCCAGTTTGGAAGGACACCCTGGGAGTCATCCCCGGGTGGTTGGGGTCGTAGAGGTCGATGTTCACCCGTCCGTCAGGGCTGGTTTCGTACCCGGTCGCCACCACCTGATGGTTCTTGGCGACTCCGCCAATTCCCCGGGATCGGATGAGGCACAGCGACTGCGGGCGTCCGGCGTCGAGGGAATTACGCAACTGTGGCCACTCTCTGTGTTTAACCAACTTGCCGGCGTTGTCCAGCCAGACACTCCACCACTGCCCCGAATCGGGCAGCAATTGCCAGGTCAGAACCCTCCGCAGCAACTCAGTTTGCCCAAGAGAGTCGGCCTGACGCCCGACCAGTCTTGAAAAAAGCTCGGTGCCTTCACGTGGGATCGTCGATTCCACTGGTACCGCTTGGCCGGCGAAATAAAGGTCGAGGGCTGCCCAACTCATCCCTCCACACAATCCAAACGTGCCCCAGAAGCCAGCCCCGCGCGTCTGCGAAAGAACTTCGTCGAGCGGGGGAGGGAGGGTGATTCCGATCTGGTCGGCGAGGCGGCCCTGAGCAGCCAACTCGCTCACCACGTGCCCACCGTGGAACTGGTTGCGGAACTTGAAGCCATGCACGGTCGGCTCGAACGTCGTTTTCACACTGGCCATCTGAAGTCCTTATGCCGCCCGCTCTTCATCGCAACATCCTCGCTTCATCAGAGGCGAATGGCTGGGCACCGATACTTCCAAGTTACCGCCGTCGACCCGATCGGTGGGCCTTCTCGGCAACTCCTGTTGTCGGGCAATAGCATCGACTTGGTGGAGCAAGTGATCCTCGTCGACGAATCCGGAGCGCCCACCGGCAGCGCCGAGAAGATGGCGGCTCATCAACCTCCCGGGCAGCTTCACCTGGCCTTTTCGGTGTTTGTCTTCGACGGGCAGGGGAGGGTGCTGCTCCAGCAGCGGGCGGCTCAGAAGCACCACTTCCGGAGCCGTTGGTCCAACACCTGTTGCGGCCACCCCCGCCCCGGAGAGGCGGCGGCCGAGGCTGGTCGGCGGCGACTCCAGGAAGAGATGGAGATCGACCTCGACCTCGGGGTCGTGGGCCGCTTCACGTACCGTGCTGAAGATCCGGAAAGCGGATTGGTCGAGCATGAGATCGACGACGTGCTGAGGGGTTTCTACCTCGGTGAGCCCGATCCCAACCCGGACGAGGTGTCGGCTTGGCGCTGGGCCGAAGTCGAGGACGTCGAAACCGATCTGGCGGATCAACCGGACGAGTACACACCGTGGCTGCTGCCGGCCCTCCGGGTGCTCAAGAGTGCGATCTAATCGACCCGGCTAGGCCATCCTATCGGCGGAGGGCTTGAGCGCCGACCGCGGCCCATAATTGGTCGATGGGACTTGATCCTCTAAGCAACTTGCGCCGGCTCTGCCTGGCATTGCCCGAGACGACGGAGCGCCTCAGCCACGGCGAACCGACCTGGTTCGTTCGAGAGAAGAAGACCTTCGTTAACTACGCCGACCACCACCACGACGACCGGCTTGCTTTCTGGTGCGCGGCGCCGGCCGGGTCGCAGGAGTCGATGGTGGCGTCGGATCCGGAAAGGTTCTTCGTCCCTCCCTATGTCGGTCACCGGGGGTGGCTCGGGGTGTACCTCGACGTCCCGGTGGATTGGGACGAGATCGCAGAGATCGTCGAGGACGCCTATCGCATTGTCGCTCCCAAACGACTGATAGCCGAGTTGGACGCCAAATTAGAGCCGCGAACCTAATGCTATGCCGTGCGGTTGCCGCCGGAATCTCCATTGAGATTCAGACTGGTTTCTCGCAGCGTCAAGGGACGGAAGAATGGGGTTGCGGTGGTAGGTTGCCCAACCCCAGAGTTGCGGATGCGACTGACTCTGTTTCAGGCTCGATTCGACCGTGTTCTCGCCGCTGTCGTGGGGGGAGGGTTTTCCCTTCAAGGTCTTGCCGAGCTTCTTCTTCGCCTCGATGAACCCGCCCCACTCATTTTCTGGCTACCCACTCTCTGGGGCGGAGCGGTACTGGTTCTGGTGGGTTCGTTCAGGGTCAACCGGAGTGAAGGGGTCTCCAGGGCGATGGTCATGCTTGGAGCCGCCCTCGGATTCCTGCCAAGTGCCTGGACCGTGTTGATGCCGGTTTTGATTGTCATTCTCATCATTCGCACCACCCTGACGTCGCGTGGCCCCCGGGCGACGCTGCCTGGTTAAGCGCTCAAAACGCGCCTAAGGTCGTCGCCGAGACGCCGGGGTCGCGCTAGCCACGACTCCGACCGGGCACATCAACGGCCCTTCAGTTGGGCGCCGCGGCGCCCGAAAAACACATTGGGATCAGCGAGAAGAGTCAAGTTTGGCCAAGACCACGCATGGAACCTGGGCCAATTGGACCAGGGAAACCGAGACGAGTGTTCGGGCCGGCCAAAAGGTCACAACTCGCCAACCTCTAAACTTTCGCGCCCTTCGCCGAAGTACGTGGCTGAGTTTCCAGCGGCAAGCGCGTCGCCCCAACGCCTACCTGGTGCCGCTTCGCTGGTTTATCGGGATCGGTTGGCTGCGAGCCACAGCCGAAAAACTGGTCGACCCCACCTGGCACAACGGAGAGGCAATCCGAGCCTTCGTGGCCAGTGTCAACAGGGCCGGGGTCTTTCCGGAATTCGAGACGTTCCTTCATTCGATCGTTGAACCAGCGGCACCTGTCGTGGCGTGGCTGGTGGTGGCCCTTCAGCTCTATTGCGGGGCGGGAATTCTGCTGGGCAGGTCGACGAACGCCGCGTTGCTAACTGGCATCGGTCTCAACCTGACCTTCATGCTGGGAGGGGTCCCCAACCCTTCGGCGTTTTATGTGCTGATCCAGCTCATCCTGTTCAGCGCCGGCGCCGGAGCCATCATGGGATTCGACGGGCGAGCTTCGGCTCCGGATCGATCTTTGTTGATTGGCGCCCGGGCCGACAACAGGGCTTCCCACCCCAACGACCGCTGGTGGCTGGGTGGTCTGGCCAGTGTGCTGTTCGCTGTTTCTGCGTACTCATTTGCCCACGCCCGCGACTTCAGCCCGGCTGGCTCTGTGAACGATCCGGCTTTGGTGCTGGGAACGGTGGCCGCCCTCGGCGGTTTGATCTTTTTTATCAGCGCTCTGCGCCTTCCCACTGCCTTTGAATTGGATCTGTCGAGCGAGCTGGATCTTTCGGGGCGCCTGGCCGATCTCGACCCGGCCCGTCGCTGACTGCGGCCCATCAGCAATCTCGGAGTACTAAGAATGGTGTCGAAATGGGGCCGGGCCGTTCGTCCTTGCAACACATGACGCCCGACCCAAAAGAGAGCCGGGCCCTGACCTAGGAGGCCGCATGCGATATTTACTGATGATCTACGGGCCCCAGTGGGACCCATCCCAGATAACTCCAGAGGAGCAGGCAGCCTCGATGGAGGCGTGGGGCGAGTACACAGCCGACTTGCTTCGGCGCGGGGTGATGGAGGCAGGTGAGGCTCTCGAGGGCGTCGAGACGGCCACGACCGTCCGACTCAACGGAACCGAGGTCCTCACCACCGACGGGCCGTTCGCCGAGACCGCTGAAGTTCTCGGCGGCTACTACGTCCTCAAGGTCAAGGACCTGGACGAAGCGATCGGCATTGCCGCCGCCTGTCCGGGGGCCAAGAACGGGTCGATAGAACTTCGGCCCATCACCGAAATGGGTGCTGAGTATCAGGCGTCAATTGCGGAGCGTGCCGGAATCGCGTGAGCTTGATCGGGCGCTAGCCGCTGACGACTTCGACGCGGACGCAGCCCGGCTCTACCGCCAGGTGTGGGGCCGGGCGCTGGCCGCCCTGGTGCGCCTGCTGCGGGACCTCGACGCGGCTGAAGATGCTCTCCAGGAGGCGTGGCTTGTTGCCTTGACCCGCTGGCGCACCGACGGGTTTCCGTCCGATCCCACCGCCTGGCTGATCACCGCCGCTCGCAACAAGGCAATCGACCGCATCCGCCGCGACCGCACGTTTGCCGGCAAACAGCACCTGCTGGCCGAGTTCCCCATGACCGCAGACCCATTCGAAGACATAGCCGGTTCTCAACTAGTCGACGATCGACTGCGACTGATGTTCGCCTGTTGTCACCCGGCCCTCTCCACCGAGGCACAGGTGGCACTGACGCTGCGAACGCTGGGCGGCCTTACGACACCCGAGATTGCGGCGGCCTTTCTCGTCCCGGAGCCAACCATGGGTCAGCGGTTGTCGCGTGCCAAGAAGAAGATCAGGGTCGGAGGCATCCCGTTCGAGGTGCCGCCCGATCACGCCCTGCCCGATCGGATCAACTCGGTGCTGGCTGTGATCTATTTGATATTCACCGAGGGCTACGCCGCTTCATCGGGTGACGGATTGATCAGGACCGAACTGTGTGCCGAGGCGATTCGCCTCGGTCGCCTCGTGGTCGAACTGATGCCGGATGAGCCGGAAGCCCGAGGACTTCTGGGATTGATGTTGCTGCACGATGCCCGCCGCGGCACCCGGGTCGACGTCAACGGAGATCTGGTTTTGCTGGAGGATCAGGATCGGAGCCGATGGGATCAGGATGAGATCAAGGAAGCCCTGGGGCAGGTACGCGCCGCGGTTCAGCAGGGACAGCCCCGACCCTATGTCCTCCAGGGCGCCATAGCTGCCCTGTATGCAGAAGCGTCGACGTTCGCCGACACCGACTGGACGGAGATGGTCGGCCTCTTTGACGTCCTCTATCGGGTCTTACCGACTCCGGTCGTGGCCCTCAATCGAGCAGTGGCCCTGGCGATGAGGGACGGGCCCGACCATGGACTCGCCTTGATGGACCAACTCGGCGACGACCCGCGGCTCCTGTCCCATCATCTCTACCACGCCTCCCGGGCAGAGTTGCTTCGGCGCTCAGGACGGATCGCAGAAGCGATCGCGGCGTATCGACGGGCCCTGACCATGCCGCAGAACAATACCGAGCGGCGATACCTCGAACGCCGGTTGGGTGAGGCGAGCAATATCGTCGCCGACCGGGATCAACCTCCGACGCCCTGACCGCTGATGCGGGGGATTTCTAGAGAGCCCTCATCCGGTTGTTGCGGGCGTTGTGCTCAACCTCGGCCAGGCCGAGGGCT
>JANMST010000387.1:0-1517 GCA_031389635.1 Acidimicrobiia bacterium
ACCCCACCTCCGCCGACAACTGTGGCTCCGGATGTCGAGACCATGACCGATCTGGAGATAATCGAAGCTGGAGTGGACGCACTCTATTCGGGGGACGCTGACCGGGCGGTCGAACTGTTCGAGCTGCCGACGCCGGCCGACGATGTATGGATACGAAGTGAGGCGCCGTATCAGGCGGCCATCGACGGGCGCCTGACCCTGGATTGCAGCGAGCATGATAGCCCCGGCGTTTTCAACTGCTTCGTGCCGTACCGAAATGTGTTCACCGATGCGATCGGGTGGATCGATACGCCGGAGGACACCGTCCGTGTCGCAGTCGAAGCTGGCGCCATCACGGAGTTCTTCCGTACTTGTCAGCCGATCTCTACGCCCACGTGTGGTCCGGATGGGATTGCTGTCGGCATTATTTCCGGCGACCGGATGAGCGGTTTCCCGGTGCACTACTTCATCGACGAGGGACTGGCTGGATACCTCACCGAGACCGGATACGGCAATCCAGACTGTGTACAACGCTCCGATGATCCAATCAGGAACGCACCACCATCGGTCGATTGTCTCCAGGTCGTTCTGGACGATCTCCACGGATGGGCGGACTGGGCGGAATCCAACCTGGGACCCATCGCCGAGGAGTGGGGTGTGTCGCTGCCGCCTCCCAGGCCATGATCGATCTCGAGGGATGGGCGGGAAGCACCATTGGCTTCTGCCCAGGCCTCACGAGTGACTGACAACAGCTAAACGACGACCGGCGAGGGGTGTCAAGCCCCTCGCCGGTCGGACTCGGTCTGATACTGGCCCCTGGAGCCTCCGTTACACGATGACACGCACGGTGACCGGTGGTCCGGTCCTGTCTCATGTTTCGATGGTCCCCAACCGACTCTCGCTGTCGGCGTCTGTGAACTTCCAACCGAGTGATGCTTCAGTGCTGAAAGGGCCCGGTCTGAATCCCACGCCGGAACTCTGTCCGCCGGTCACCGACCCGGACCCCGGTCGCATCCATGTCCCGATGATCCTGGCCCCGGCGGAAGGGGGGTCGAGGACGATGAGCCATCGGATACCAACAACCCATATATTCAACAGGGCATAGTGCCCGCCCGAGGCACCCATTGTCAGACCATTTGACGGCGCGAGATCCGGCATTCGGCGCTGCAAGACGTTATGTGGGAGGGCGCCCGCTACCCCCCGGCAGGCCGTGGCAGTGCTTGTACTTGAGGCCCGACGCGCACGCGCACCGCTCGTTGCGACCTGTCTTCGCCCGAGCCTCCGCGGGCTGAGCCGCCAGTTTCTTCGCCACCTCCAATCGCCACTCACGGACCTTGATCTCGTGCTCGGCAACGTCAACCCGACCACGGGCAAGGCGGACGAGGCGGCCGGCTTCAACCTGCTCATGGCCAGCACGTTTGGCCGCGGCGTGTTCGCCATCCGCTTGCCGGACCTGCCCAACAAGGCCCCGTTCTCCGGGCCGCGTGTCACAAGTGTCGATCCGGGCACGCCGGTCAGCCCTGGCTTCAACAGTGTTA
>JANMST010000396.1:0-7633 GCA_031389635.1 Acidimicrobiia bacterium
AACCGAAGGCGCTGCCTTTGCCGGGGTCAAACCTGGCCGCGGTGCGCCAGATCTCGAGCATCACCTCTTGGGCCACTTCCTCGCTTTGCGAGGGGTCTCGCACAAGCCGACGGATTAGCCCGAAAACCGGCGGTATCACCAGGTCGTAAAGGTTGGCGAAAGCCTCCCGGTCTCCCCGGGCGACAGCCGAGAGAACGGCGTCGAGCCGGGCGTGGTCGGGACGTCTGGAGGAGTGGCCGGTATCAGGGGTCACGGGGCCGAACGGTAACCGCCATTGGAAATTTGTTTCGGGGGCCTGCCCGTACCGGGCCGCAGCCGTCATTGTGAGTGTCAGGTGTCGTTCCGGGTTGGTCGAGTGGTTCGTAGCCGCACAACCGCTGGATTGGCGGGCCTGCCCGGGCCCTCTCGCCGCCAATTCGGGTGCCACCGACTGACGGAGCCCACCGTTTGGCTTACCATTCAGGCCCCCAAGTTGACCCTTGGAAACGCACACCCCCGAAAGGACCCAACGGTTCATGTCACGTACCGGAAGCAAGAAGACCGTCGATACCAGGGCCGCCGAGGCCGAAGACCGTCGGTTGGCTGCGGCCCGATCCCTGCGCAACCGGCGGTTGGTGATCGGCGCCGGTGTAGCTGCCTTGCTGGTTGGCGCCATCGTCTTCTTTGCCACGCGGCCACCACCCGTAGCCCTGGCGAGCGTCGAGACCTTCCCCGATCAGGGACAACTTCACCTCAACGCGACAGATCCGGCTCCCGACTACAACTCCGACCCGCCCACGAGCGGTTCCCATGCACCGTCGGCGGCTGCGTGTGGCATTTATCGCGACTCGCCGCCCGACATCAACCTGGTCCACGATCTGGAACACGGGGTCGTTGTCGTTTATTACAACCCGGAGACGGCGTCGGATGCTCGCGAGGATCTCGAGAGCTTCGCCCGCGACGCCGGCACCCACGTGATCGTCACCCCGCGCGACGGGATGGAGAATCCGATCACCGTCAGCGCCTGGACGCATCTCCTGCGTCTCGACGGCTACGACCGTTCGGCGATCGACGCCTTCTACGGAGAGTACGCCCAGCGAGGACCCGAAGTCGGCGTGCCCTGCCCGATGCAGGTCGACCAATCGGAGGGTTAACCCGTTCTGGCGCGACAGAACCGTGCCCTGGCACGGGTTTGTCGCGCCAAAACGGGTTTCTGAACGGTCAGGGGGCGATGGTGGTTTCGGTCCCGGGGTCGGCTTCGCCGGCGGGGATTTCGATGGAGACGTCCGTCGAGTCCCCGGCTCCACTCTGGTTGAAGACCCAGACCGCGGCGGCGATTGCGATCACGAGCACTATGACGGCAATCAACATTCCGCGATTGCCGCCGCCGTCGCTAGTGACGACCACTCGAGGTTGGTTGTCGTTGCTCACGAAACCTCCGATGCCCGACGTCTGCAGCCCTACCTAGGCTGCTCCGGTGCCAACTTACCAAAGCCGCCGATGAACCAGGATCCCCTGAATTCTGGTTGGTACTACTGCCTCGACCACAAGACCGTCGAACACGACGAGGGATGCCGGGCGGAAGTCCGTCTCGGTCCCTATCCGACGCGGGAGGAAGCCGCCCGGGCTCTCGAAAAGGTTGAGGAGCGCAACGAAGACTGGGACAACGACCCCGCCTGGACTGACGAGGGAGACGAATGACCAGGCTCAGGGACCTCGGTATCTCCATCGGACGATTGCCAACCGGACAGTTCAATGCGATAACCGATGTCGACGGAGTATTGGTAGGGCACGCCACCGTCATCGAGGATTCGCCGACCACGGTGAGGACAGGGGTGACCATGATCCTGCCTCGCAACAACGAGATTTGGACGAACTACGCCTTCTGTGGCTGGCACTCGTTCAACGGCAACGGCGAGATGACGGGCATTGCGTGGATCGAGGAGTCGGGGATGCTCGGTTCGCCGGTCGGCATCACCAACACGCATCAGGTGGGCATGGTCCGTGATGCTCTGGTTCGTTATGGGGTTGAAGCCGGGGTCGTCGATGGGTTCCATCTGCCAGTAGTGGCCGAGACATATGACGGTTGGCTATCCAACATCGATTCGTTCCGCCTGACCGAGTCCGATGTTCGAGCGGCCATAGCAACCGCCGCCGGTGGTCCGGTGGCAGAGGGCAATGTTGGCGGCGGCACCGGCATGATTTGCCATGAGTTCAAAGGGGGCATCGGAACCTCGTCCCGAGTGGTGGACCTGGCGATGCATACCTACACCGTCGGAGTGCTCGTTCAGGCCAACTACGGATCTCGTCTTGACCTCCGGATCGACGGGGTCCCCGTTGGCCGCGCCATCCCCTTCGAAAAGGTACCGGCACCGTGGCCGACCCACGAGCGGGACGGTTCGATCGTCGTCATCGTCGCCACCGACGCTCCGTTGCTGTCGGATCAGTGTCGGAGGCTGGCCCGCCGGGCCACGGTCGGGCTGGCTCGGGCCGGCGGAACTGGTCACAACGGCTCCGGGGACATCTTCTTGTCCTTTGCCACGGGGAACAACCTGCCGGCGGATCAAGCGGTTCCGTATGAGTTGCGCATGGTTCCCCATGAGATGCTCAACGACCTGTTCGTTGCCGTCGCCGATGCCACGGAGGAGGCGATTCTCAACGCCCTGTGCGCTGCCGAAACGATGACAGGATTTCAGGGACGGACGGCCCACGCCCTGCCTCTGGATCTGTTAGTCGAGACGGTGCGCAGTCAGCGAGGTTGAGGCTGAAGTCGCGTCGGTGAAAGGGCCCCAACATCCACGCCAAGTTCGAGGAGGCGTAGTGGCGGCTCCCCGACGTTGATCATCGCCGCAGCCAACTCCCCAGTTGCCGGTGCGGTTTGGATTCCAGTCCCGCCCTGGCCCGCCAGCCAGAAGAATCGCGGGACCACGGGATCGAAGCCGATCACCATCGCCCTGTCCTTGACGAATGATCGCAACCCTGTCCATGACGAGCGGACAACGCGGATGTCGAGAGTGGTGTGGGTGTTGATCCGATCGATGGCGAGCGCAATGTCGAGTTGCTCCGGCCGGGCGTCGCACGGATCAGTCGGGTTCTCCTCGGCCAGCGAACACAAGAGCTGGCTTCCGTCGGGCCGGAAATAGAACTCGTTGTCAGCGTTGCTGATGAGCGGCCACCCGGCCCAAGCTTCATTGCCCGGCACGGTGAAGGCGGTGCGCCGCATCGGTTGCAGTCCGATCGTCATCGCACCCGCCAGGGCTCCGACTTGATCGCACCAGGAGCCGGCCGCATTGACGATCACGTCCGCGTCGAATTCACGCCCATCCGCCCCGACGGTCCAACTACCTCCCGTGTGTTCGAGCTCCGACACGCGACACGAGGTGACGATGGCGGCGCCGGCGCCTCGCATTCCTCGCACGAACCCCTGGTGGATCGCCGCCACATCCATGTCGAGGGCTTCCGGCTCCCAGACCCCGCCACCCACCAGGTCTGGTCGCAGGACCGGGACGAGGGCAACCGCCTGTTCCGGATCGAGCCACCGGGCCGATCCGCCGGTCCGCGTTCCTTCATCGAGAAGCCGACCGAGCGAATCGCTCTGATCGGGCCTGCCTACCCACAAAGCCCCTCGCATGGCCAACAACAGATGATCGACCAAACCCGAAGGCGGGTTGTCGAAGAAACTCCGGCTGGCCCTGGTCAGCGGCCGATTGGCTTCGGCTCCGTAGTTCTCGAAGTAGAGGGCCGCCGAGCGACCGGTCGAGTGGGAGGCGAGGGTGGCTTCCTGTTCGAGAAGAGTGACCTCAGCTCCGGACAGGGCAAGGTGATACGCAGCCGACACGCCGGCGATGCCGCCGCCGATGACGACGACCTTCAGCGGCATCACTCGCCGGCGAGGTGGGGGATGGCGGGCTCGACGATCTGACGCAGGGCGGCGTCGGCTGGGAGGGTTCCGTATGTCCGGCCGCCGTCCGTTGAAAGGCGTGAGCGGACGAAGGCTGCCGCGACTTCGGGCCGCCCGAATCGCGCCAGGAGACTCGCTTGCCACGAAATCGCGAGGCGTTCGGTGACGAGGCGGGCCTGAGCCTGCGGTGACGTGAGGTTGCGGAGCAGTGCGATCGCTGCGGCCGCCGCCGTGTCAATCCGCGAATCGAAGCCCGCTCCTAGCGCCATTTCGTCGGCCAACGCCTCCACCGAATCAGGGTTGGCCTGGGCAGCCCGCAGCACGTCGAGTGCAATCACGTTGCCAGAACCCTCCCAGATTCCGTTGAGCGGCGACTCGCGGAACAAACGGGGAAGAATGGTTTCTTCGACGAACCCGTTGCCACCAAGGCACTCGAGTGCCTCGTGAACCACCTCCGAGCAGCGTTTGGTCACCCAGAACTTGGCGAGCGGGGTCGCGATCCTGCGCAAGGCTCGTTCGTGAGGGTCATCAGAGGAACGATCGAATGAAGTGGCGAGGCGGGTCATGAGCATTGCCGCGGCCTCGGTTTCCACCTCGAGGTCGGCCAGGACGTTGAGCATTGCCGGCTGTTCGATCAGGGCGGAGCCGAAGACGCGTCGGAACCGAGAATGATGGATCGCCTGGCTGACGGCCTGGCGCATCAACGCAGCGGATCCCGTGACGCAATCGAGGCGGGTGCCGTTGACCATCTCGATGATCGTGGCCACGCCCCTTCCCTCCTCACCGACCCTGCTGGCGAAGGCTCCGTCGAACTCGACCTCGGCTGAGGCATTGGATCGGTTGCCTAGCTTGTCTTTGAGGCGCTGGATCCGGATTTCGTTGACGGTTCCGTCAGGTCGGAAGCGGGGGAGCAGGAAACAGGTGAGGCCGCCAGGCGCCTGGGCGAGGATCAGGAAGGCGTCGTTCATCGGCGCCGACATGAACCACTTGTGACCGGTTATCAGGTACCCGCCATCACCCGGAACCGCATTAGTTGTCCCCGCCCTGACGTCGGATCCGCCCTGTTTCTCCGTCATCCCCATCCCCATCAGAAGCCCGGTCTTCTCAGAAGGTGGCAGGAACCTCGGGTCATACGAGCGCGAGACGACCTTGGGCTCCCAGATGGCGGCGAGATCGGGTTGTTGACGCAAGGCGGGCAGCACCGCGTAGGTCATCGAGATAGGACAAAAGTGCCCTGCCTCAATCTGGCTAGCCAGAAAGGTCAACGAGGTTCTGACGAGGTGGCCGGCCTTGGGTTGGGACGCTTCCCAAGGGATGGAATGAAGACCGTGACCTACCGACAGGTCAAGAAGGTGATGCCAGGCGGGGTGGAACTCGACCAGGTCGACCCTGTTGCCGGAGCGGTCGTGTGTTCGAAGCTCGGGGAAGTGGCGGTTGGCGAAGAAGCCCCACTCGTAAACCTCGGGGGATGCCATCCGCCGGCCGAATTCCGTGACGCCGTCTACGGCCCAGCCGGCGTCGTCCCGCTCGAGTGCGTCGATGAGGGTCGGCTCCGCAGCAGCCAGGTCGTACTGGTCGAGCGGAGGAGGCTGATTCAGGACCTCGTGGGTGGTGATCGTCACTCCTTGATCCAAGTGAGGCTACCCAGGGACAGAGGATGCCATGCAGAGCCAAAGGGCGCCATGCATAGGTAGCGTCGGGTTCTGTTGAAAGGTGAGCGCCTGCCGGTCGAACCCACTCCCAGCCTCTTTCGGCTACCCGACCCGAGGACCGCCGGTTCTGATGACGTGGTCGCCGTCGGCGCCAATCTCGCTCCAGGAACCATCCTGTCGGGCTATCGAAAGGGCATGTTCCCGATGCACCTGCCCGATGGCGAACTCGCCTGGTGGTCACCCGTGGAGCGGGGAGTGATACCACCGGGCCGCCTCCAGATCAGCCGGTCGCTTCGCCGTTCCCTTCGACGATTCCATGTGAGCTTCGATCTCGACCCGGAGGGAGTGATCGACGGCTGCGCCGACCCGACCCGTCCACATGGTTGGATCACAACGGAGATCAAAGACGCCTACATGGAACTGTTCAGGCTCGGGTGGCTGCATTCGGTCGAGGCCTGGGACGACGACGGGAATCTGGCGGGGGGCCTGTATGGCGTGTCGATCGGCGCCCTGTTCGCCGGGGAGTCGATGTTCAGCCGCCAGCGCGACGCCTCCAAATTTGCCCTGGTCCATCTGGTCGGACAACTTTCTCGAGTCGAGCACTACCTGCTCGACGTCCAGTGGGTGACCCCCCATCTGGCGACATTGGGAGCCGTGGGAATCTCCCGGGAGGAGTACCTCAAACTGCTGCCCGTGGCGCTGGCCGCGCCCAGCCCCTGGGACCCTTCCCGTTTTGGCGCGTAACCCTGCTGCCCGGGTGTCGATCCCCAATCAGTCGAAACCTGGGCCAAAACTGGGGGTTCTTGGTACGGGTAGAGTCGCGATGCCTTGGAGGGTGGAACTGTAAGCGGCCCGGTCGTGGCCGGTATCGACTTGACTCCGATCGGCCGGCGGGTGGCCGATCGCGGCCGCATGCTGGCCGAGCAACGCGGGTTGCCGCTGCATTTGGTTTCTGTCAACGAGTCGGCCGCCGAGGCATTCCTCGACGACGGCCTCGGCAAGCTGCTGCTCGATCAACATCGCCATCATCTCGAAGCAGTCGCGGCCTGGTGCCAGGGGCGGACCTCGGTTGCGGTTACCCACGAGACTCTGCGCGGGTCAATCGGGTGGGAACTGGTGCGTGAAGCCAAGAGGGCCGCGATCGTCGTCGTGGGAACGTCGGCAGTTGACGTCGAGCGATGCGGACCCATTGCCCGCCGGGTGGCGATCATGTCGACCGGCGATGTCCTCGTCGTGCGCCGCCAACCGAGAGCGGGCTATCGGAAGGTCCTGGCGGCCGTCGACTTCTCGTTCCACTCCAAGAAGGCTGTCGAGGCTGCACTCGAGTGGTTCCCCGAAGCTGAGGTGACAGCCACGTTCTCCCTTCCAGCTCGTTTCGATCCGGCCCTTGCTGACGCCGGGCTATTCGACGTCGAGGTGGTTGCCGCCCGTGGAAGCCGCCTGCGCCGGGCCGCCGAGCGCATGGAGGAGTTCGTGGCCGAGTGGCCGGGCCGGGTGAAGCCCCTCGTTGTCGACGGGGCGCCACAGACGGCTATCGACGAAGTGGTCCGGCGTAGAGGCGTGGATCTCGTGGTTGTCGCCAACCGCGGCGCCGGCGCCACCAAGATGATCCTCCTTGGGACAGTCGCAGACGGAGTCCTCGAGGCGATGCCGTGCGACGTGATGGTGGCCCGGGTCCCCGGAGACTTCCGGCGACCCTGATCAGCGTTTTACGTTGTACGTAAGACGTTCTACGTCGATCCCGCACCCGACGCCGACTGGGGATTTGAACGTAGAACGTAGAACGTAAAACGTAAAACGAGGGATGGCGGCTGGGGAATGCTGTTTCCCTGTGTTCACTTTGGTTTCACTTTTGACGACGCGTCTGCTCGGGGTCGGTCAGAATGGCGCCGTCCCGGGCGGCGAGGAGGCAGTACATGGCGACGAACGTCGAACAGGTCGGCCTGCAAAAGGGCACCAACTGGTGGGGCGCTTTCGTAATCGGCCTAGCAGGCACGATCCTGGTGGTTGGCATCGCCCCGTATGTGGTGCAGGTTTTCGGGGCGGCTTCCGTACCCCTCTTCGCGGTCCTTACGGCGACAGGCGTGTTGCTTTGTTTCTG
>JANMST010000420.1:0-11039 GCA_031389635.1 Acidimicrobiia bacterium
ATGTGGCTTGCCCATTGCCATCCTCAGTTGCACTTCGATCGCTGACATGAACGAGGACCAGCTGCGCCCCGAGCCTTGCAGTGAGTTGGGCCGCCGTCTGTTCGGCGATGGCCGAAGTGGGCGAACCGTCGGCTCCCACGATGATCTTGCGGTAGACGCTCAAAACGGTCTCATGACCATGAGGTAGACGATGAAGAGGATTGCCACCGCTCCCGTTCCGGCGGTAAGCATGGGGTTGCCCGAATCAAGCACCCTGATGAAGTCACTCTGGGATACCGCAGTGCCGGATTCCATAAGCTCGATCACCATCCGGATTCGGCGGAAATACCCCCGGGCGAGGGGAAACATGAGGACTCCGACAGCCACCAGCAGACCAAGAGACAACCAGATCCAACCTTGACCGAACCAACTGCCTTTGATACCGGCTCCGATTCCGCCTACCAACAGCACAAGGGTGGAGACGTAGAAGGCGAGCGTGGTTGTTGCGCTGAGTTGCAGCACCCCCGATACGGCCTGCGGATCGCGGATCCTACGGATGAGCAATGTCGCCGCCATCGAGGTGCCGTGGGCGGCCATGAATCCCACCACACCGAGTAGATGGATCAATTTCCACCAGTTGTAGCTCATGTGACCTCCATAAGGCTCGAGGGTTCTATGCCGAGCCAGCTTCGTCAACTACCAGCGTCGTCAATTATCCGGGTGAACGTACCCCCTCTCGGTCTGGCTCAGGCGCCAACGCCGTGGCGGCGAAGTTCGGCCACCACTCTCGAAGGCGTCAAGGGGATCTGGTGGAACCAGACTCCGGTGGCGTCATGAAGAGCAGCAACGACCGCCGGCGCGTACGGGATGAACGGCATCTCAGCCATCCCTCTGACCCCCCAGGGACCACGCGGATCGGGGATCTCGACGAGCACCGACTGAACCTCGACGGGGATGTCGTCGATGCCCGGAATCAAATAGGCCGAGAGCCGGGGATTGACGACGTGACCATCCTTGGCCTGGAGGTCTTCGGTTATGGCATAGCCGTGGGCCTGGACCACGGCACCTTCCAACTGACCTTCGATCAACATCCGGTTGACGACCCGGCCCACGTCGTCGGCACAGATCAACCGGTCGACTCTGATGTGCCCGGTCCCGACGTCGATCGTCAGGTCGACGACCTCGGCGACATATCCGTAGGTGAAGTTGGGTTGGCCGACTCCGGTCTCCGGATCGAGCACCTCGGTTGGAGGAGGCACGAATCGAAATTCGCCCCGGGCCGGGCGGTCGCCTTCAAGCCACCTCTTCGAGGCTTCTTCGGCCGCTCCCAGGATGGCGTTTCCTGCCATCCAGGTAAGTCGCGAGGCCGAGGCAGATCCCGAGTCACCGGTCGTGGCGGTATCGGAGAAGACTGTCTCCACCTGGTCGAGAGAGACGCCGGTCGCCTCCGCTGCCATCTGCCGGAATGCGGTATGAGCACCCTGTCCGACTTCGGCCCCGCCGTGGAACAAGACGACTCTGTCGATTTCCTCGTCGCCGTGGAGTTCGATGTAGGCCTCGCACCTCTCGGGGAATCCGAACGAGAACCCGATGTTCTTGTAGGCGCAGGCAAAGCCCCGACCCCGGCGGAGAGCGCTTGCGTGCTCGGGCAACGTCGCCACCGGTCGATGTGGTCCTCTACTCACCGGAGAGGTTGCGGCCGCGGCCGCGGCCTCGATCACGGGAACCAGGCTCACGCCGACCGGCATCTCGACCTGGGTGATTCCGATCGAGCCATCCCGTAAGGCGTTGCGCAGCCGCAGTTCCACCGGGTCGATACCGAGGGCGATCGCTAGTTTGTTCATCTGCGTTTCCGCGACGAGGGCTCCCTGGGGAGCGCCGAAACCCCTGAAGGCGCCCCCGACCGGCCCGTTGGTGTAAACGCCATAGCTGTCGATGCGAGCATTGGTCACCTCGTAAGGTCCGGCGACGCAGAGGTGCAGATTTCCCAGGACTTTGTTGGTGGTGTAGTTGTATCCCCCGGCGTCGAGATAGCAGTCGGCTTCGACTGCAGTGATGAGGCCATCGCGAGTTGCTCCCAACCTGGCCGTGATTCGACCGCGATGGCGTTTGTGGTGGCCGACGATGCTTTCCTCCCGCGACCACTGGGAACGAATCGGGCGGTTGACTCCTCGCTCATGGAGCATGCGAGTGGCGAGGGCCATCACTATCTGGAGCGACATGTCCTCCCGTCCACCGAACGCACCCCCAATGGCGGGGTAGATCACCCGGATCCGCTCAGGGTCCATGTCGAGGGCGTGGGCGATCTGCTCCTGATCCTCGTGGATCCATTGCCCGGCGATCTCGATCGTGATTCGCCCCTCCTCATCTATGTAGGAAACCGCCGCCTCGGGTTGGAGATAGGCGTGTTCCTGGAGAGGCAACTCGTAGATGCCCTCGACGACGACGTCGGCAGCTTCCCACCCCGCCTCGATGTCACCTTTGCGAATGCGGAGGTGGTGGTAGGCGTTGGTGTCCTTTCCGTTCTCCGGGTGGAGGAGGAGTGACGAGGCAAGCGAGGTGTCGGTGTCGGCGAGCACCGGAAGCTGCTCCCACTCGGTAAGGATTGCCTCCGCTCCGGCGGTGGCGGCTTCGATCGTTTCCGCCACGACCAGGGCGAGTTGGTCGGCTTCCCAACGCGAGATATCGCATGCGACCGCCGCCCGCCCGCGGTGGATCGTTCCGATGAGGACGGGTTGGTCGCGGAACACCAACCCGTACTCGTTGACGGGCACGTCGGCCGCCGTCACAACTTCGACGACTCCTGGCACGGCCAGCGCAGGCGTCACGTCCATGCTGAGAAGTCGGGCATGGGGCTGGTTGGTGAAGACGACCCGGGCATGGAGAAAGTTCTGCCGCCGCAGATCCCCGGGATAGAGGGCTTCACCGGTGACTTTGCGAGCCGCATCGACCCTGGGGGCCGAGAAGCCGATCCTCTTGAGGCCCGCGCTGACCCGACTAGCGCTCATCGGGCTTGAGCCTTCGCCGATGACGCCTGCTCGACGGCCGAAATGATCTTGTAGTAACCGGTGCACCGGCACAGGTTCCCGGACAGTGCCGCCCGGATGTCGTCCACCGTCGGGAGCGCTTCATCCGCCAGCAACTTGGCCCCCGACATGATGAACCCGGGAATGCAGAACCCGCACTGGACCGCCCCTTGGTCGAGAAACGCCTGCTGCAGCGGATGGAGCTCTTCCCCATTTGCGATCCCCTCGATGGTGACGATTTCGGCTCCGTGTCCTCGGCCGGCCGGCACCAGGCATGACATCACCGCCATCCCGTCGAGGAACACGGTGCAGGCACCGCACTCTCCTTCGGCGCAACCCTCTTTGGAACCGGTCAAGCCCGTCTGGTCTCGGAGCCAATCGAGCAGGGTTCCGGTGCCTCGCTCGGCGGCCAGAGGCCCTCCGTTGACGTTCGCCGTCATCAAGGTTGCAGCATCTGTCTCGCCGGCGTGGCCCGGCCCGGTCGGATACCGACCTCCCGAACTCCCGGCCAGGGTGACCACTCGCGATGGCCAGGCATCTCGCTCGGTCGAAGAGGCGAGCGACTCGAGCGCCCGGCGGCTGAGGACAGCAAGCTCTTCCGATCGGTATTCGGCGGAAGCTCGAATGTCGTCGATCGGGTTGGCGGCGGCAGCCACGAGACGGGAAGCCTCCTCGACGGTCGGGGGGTCGAGTTCTCGCCCCACCAGGAACACCTGGGCCCGCGATGCGTCGATGATCGTCGGAGCCACGCTGCCGAGGGTGATCGACGCGGCCCGGACCGTTGAACCGGCGAAATCGAGAACGATCGTCATGTGGATCACCGAGATCGCCTGAGCCTTGCGAAGACCCAGCTTGACGAAGACCCCGCGCTCAGAAGGCCGCATTGCCCGGACCCTCAAGCGGAGCACCATCTCGTCCGGCCTGAGGATGGTCTGGCGTACTCCGGTGTGGAAGGCGGACAGAGGGACTTCACGTTGACCGCCGACGGATGCGATCACGAGCGTGGTGCCGAGAGCGCGCAAAGGCGAGATGGTGTCGTTGGCGGGGGAGGCAGTGACGACGTTGCCGACGACTGTCGCCCGGTTGCGGAGTTGGGGCGATGCAATCTCGAGACAGGCCTGGGCCAGGGGCAAGGCGTTCTCGACGACCAATGACGAAGACGCGACCCGGCCGTGGGTAACGGTGGCTCCGATCTCGATTTCACCATCACCGGGCCACTTGCCGACCAGAGCGATCTCATCGAGGTCGGCGACCCTCGTTAGGTCGATCAAGGTGTCAAGGTCAGGTCGCTGACCGCGAGCCATCTCCAGGAGCAGGTCGGTCCCACCGGCGATCAACCGGGCCCGGCCTTCGCTCTCGGCCAGGGCTCCCAACGCTTCCTCGATCGAACCTGGAGCGACATACCGTTCGATTCGCAACCGGTGGGCCTGGGCCGGATGCAGCTTCACTATTCCCCGCGGCCGTTGTAGATGGTTCCCCCGGCCCGGGCGTATCCCTCGAGCACTGCCGTGGCCTCGGATCGGGAGACATCCTGGATCACGTCGATTCCCCTGGTTCGGAGACAGCCGATCCAATCGGAAGGTTTGTCTCCCTCGTCGAAGCCGATCCGGCGAGCATCTTCGTCCCTAGCCCCACAGACCAATCGCCTGACTCCCGACCAGGGAACGGCGCCAAGGCACATTGCGCAGGGTTCGGTCGAGGTGACCAGTTCCGTTGGCCGAACCCCGAGATCAAACGACTCGAGCGCCCGACCGGCCAGGGCGATAGCCAGCATTTCGGCGTGGGCCAGGGCGGCGTGGGCCGAAACCACCAGATTGATCCCCGGTGCGATGACCTCACCGGTGTCGATGTCAAACACGGCAGCCCCGAACGGTCCTCCGGTCTGGCGGGCAACGTTGGTGCGGGCCAACTCGATCACCAAACCCATTCGTTGTTCGAGAGTCGCGAAGACCGCACCGGGCCGGCACACTTCTGAGATCCAATCGGGGAGGGCAACGGTCAGGCTGGGAAAAGCGGAGAGCATGTCATCCGTCCTTTTCGGCGTTGAGGTAGTTGTAGATGGTTATGCGGCTGACCCCCATGGCGTCGGCGATGTCCTCGACCGCCTTTCGCAGCAGGAAGGCGCCGCGAGTGTCGAGCATTCGCACGGCCGCTTGCTTGTCCTCCCTCGAGAGTCCGGCCAGGGGAGCACCGAGCTCGCGTTCGACATCGGCGATCATTCTCGAGAGGGCGTCGTGGAGGCTGGTCGGTCCGATTCCGGAATGAGGGCGGGACCCGGTGGTGATGTGGAGCGAGATCCGATCGGCTCCCGCCGAGAGGGCGCTTCGAAGGATCGGGCTGGCGGCGTCGATCAATGCTTCGAGCTCACCATGAGCGACGGAGCCGAAGGGGCCTACATGGATCTCGAGGCCTCGGGCGGCAACCTCCTCGATCGCCGCAGTGACGTGACGGCCGGGGCTACCTTCCGCGAAAGGTTCGACGAAGAACTCAAGCCTCGGGTCGGGTCCGTCCATGGAGACCTAAGGGGCCGAAACCTCGCCATACAACTCGGGCCGCCGGTCGCGATAGAAGGCCCAATGACGGCGAACCTCTTCGATTAGGCCCATGTCGAGGCCGCGCACCAGGACCTCGTCTTTGGTATCGGAGGCGGTGCCGTCGATCACCTGACCGCGGGGGGACGCGAAGTATGACATTCCGTAGTAATCGGTGTGCTCGAGGTCTTCTCGGCCGACCCGGTTGATCGCTCCGACGAAATACTCGTTGGCCACCGCCGCCGCCGGCTGCTCGAGTTGCCACAGATACGACGAGTGGCCGCGGGTGGTCGCCGAGGGATTGAAGACGATCTTGGCGCCCTTGAGTCCGAGCACTCTCCAACCCTCAGGAAAGTGGCGGTCGTAACAGATGTAGACGCCGATCCTTCCGACCGCGGTGTCGAAGATCGGGTAACCGAGGTTCCCCGGCCGGAAGTAGAACTTCTCCCAGAACCCCGTCACCTGAGGGATGTGAGTCTTGCGGTATTTGCCGAGGAACTGGCCGTCGCTGTCGACTACGGCGGCGGTGTTGTAGAACGTTCCTTCATCGACCTTTTCGTAGATGGGAGCCACGATCACCATCCCGGTTTCCCGTGCGAGATCCATGACTCGCTGCACGGTGGGACCGTCGGGGATCTCCTCGGCAGTGTCGTAGTAGGCAGCATCCTGAACCGTGCAGAAGTAGGGGGTGGTGAAGATCTCCTGGAAGCAGAGGACCTGGGCTCCCAGCTCGGCGGCCTGGCGGGCATACCCGAAGTTCTTCTCGATCATGGACTCTTTGTCGCCGGTCCACTCCGATTGCACCAGGGCAGCTCTAACGGTTGTCATCGGGCAACGATCGGTCGGCCGTCATTTGGGGGCGTCGCATGGGTGGAGGCTCCTCGAGGAGGACAGTTCGGGCGAGTGTAGAACCGGGACCTGGCCGTTTTGACGAATCGTAAATCGCTCCGAAAGGCCCCGAGATCCTCTCGAGAAGGCAAAAAGAGCCGAGACTTCTCAACTCCTCACTCCGATCGGCCGAAACTGAATTGACAGCAGGAGCCCCTTCGATTCCAACCCAATCAACATCCCGGGCCCGGTGGGCATATCCAGTCCGCGCGATTTCAGCCCTCGTTGCCGTCACCGGCATAGGGCTCGCCGTCGCCATTTTCACCGGCACATCGTTCGAGAACACCGACGTGACCGGCTTGGTCTACGCATTCGTCGCCGCTGGCTCTGGAGTGGTGATGTTCGCGGCCGCGCAGGTGGTCCGCGGGCGGTCGCGAGTCGCCTGGAGCCTGATCGGCGCAGGCGTCTTCTTTTGGGGAATCGGCGAGGCAATTTGGATGGCGCAGTTGCAGGGAGGGGAGATTCCCTACCCCGGCCCGGCCGACTTCTTCTACGTAGCCGGGTACCCGCTCATCTTTGCCGGAGTAGTTCTCCTCCCGTATCTGCGCCCGGGGCGTTTCGAGAGGATCCGTTTGGCGATCGACGTGATAGTGGGAACGTTGTCTCTGGCGGTTGTCATGTGGGTGGGCTATCTATACGACATCGTGGGTGTGGGTTCCACCACGGCTGAGACCTCCCTCAACCTCCTTTATCCCTTCGGTGACGTGCTTTTGGTCACGGCCCTGATGGTTCTGGCCATGAGAAGGTCCGAACAGAGGATCGACCTGCGAATCTTCCTGTTGGCCGGTGCCGTCGCGTTCACCACCGTGGCGGATGTCATCTTTTCCCTGCAGGTGGCGGCGGAGACGTATGTCGACTGGTCGTGGCTCGACGGGCTGTGGCTGTCCAGCTATGCACTCATCGCCCTCGCCGCCTGGTTCGTCACCAAGCCGACGGTTCCGAACGGGCAGGAATACAAATCGGTGCGGGGCTGGCAGTTGGTTGCTCCTTACTCCGCCGTCGGGGCTTTGTTCTTTGTGCGCTTGATGACAAGCGGTGGGAACGACCTTGTTCTGAACATCACTACGACCGTCGTCGCCGTGTTGGTGGTGCTGAGACAGAACGTGGCTATCCAAGAGAGGCGGGAGTTGCTCGAGCAGCAGCGTGACGATCTGATCGCGTCCGTTTCCCACGAGTTGAGGACCCCCCTCACCGGGATTCAGGGGTATTCCGAGCTTCTGTCGGAGTCGTGGGAGATGCTAAGTCCCGAAGACCGAACGGAGATGTTGGGGACTATCAACACTCAAGCGAGTCATCTCGGGCACATAGTCACTGACCTGATCGACGTCGCCCGCGACCGGCTGCAGAGTGTGAAGTTGCACCGTGTCGACGCCAGCGCGTCCGAATTGGTCCACAACGCGGTGGCGTCCGGTGGCGGAGGCAAGAACATCAGCATCACGGCTGATCCGGATGCCCGGGTCTGGGCAGATCCCGACCGGGTTCTCCAGGTCCTCGTGAATCTGATCACCAATGCGATTCGCTATGGCCGGTCAGAGATCCAGGTACTGGTCAAGCAGGGAAACGGCGAGGTTCTTTTCGCGGTGCACGACAACGGTGCAGGCATTCCGCCCAAGTTCCAGCATGCCATGTGGGACCGCTTCGAGCGTGGCGCCCACAAAGACGACCAGAGTGTCCCTGGTTCCGGCATCGGACTGTCCGTTGCAAGAGACCTGGTGACGGCTCACGGGGGCAGGATCTCCTACCGCACTTCCGAATTGCTCGGAGGTGCGTGCTTCGAGTTTTCGATCCCGGTCCCGAAACCGGAACCCGCCGAGCTGGCCCACGCCGTGAGCGAGCGTTAATCAGGTTCGAGGTTTGCTGTCCCCCCTCTTGAGGGGGCTGCGAGAACTCTCGACGCATCCATTCCTTAAACCGCCGCCAGTTCGTCTGGAAACACTCACTACTCGTGTCTTAGGGATCCACCAGCCCGAAGCTCGTGACCACGTGGGGCTCCTCGATGTTGCGGACGCCGATCGCCAGCGTCCCGGCGTCTGAGATCCAGATGCAGTGAACGGTCCCGGCGGCACCTTCGCAGAGCTCCGGTTCCCAGGTCTCCGAGGCGAGAACCGTCAGGGAGTCGGCCGCCAGCGCCGACGGCTCCGATAGCTGCTCCATTAGTTCTCGATCGCCGGCCTGCCACGCGTTGAAAAAGGCGAGAGCGACCTCCTCCGAAGTGACCGGCGCCGCTTCGGTGGTCGTCGTTCCCGGCGGCGGGGACGTGGTCGTGACGGCGGGCTCGCCGCAGGCGGTCGCCAGCACCGCGATCATCAATCCCAACGCTGTCAGGGCCGGAGCGCTACGTCTCATGCCGCTCGATGCCTGTGAACAGGACCACCACATGTTGTCCGCGGTCGATGTACTCGATCAACGATGGATCGAGCAATCCCGCCAGGCCGGCGGACCCGGTGTGACCAACGTTGATCCCGGTATGGGTGCGCGCCAGTTCGTTGGCCCGCAAGACCATCATCTCGGTGACCACCTTGGCCTGCCCTTCAGAACGCAGCATTGCCTCCATGACCGGTAGCCAATCGTAGGTCACGTCGTCAACGATGCCGGAGGCGACAGTTTCACCAACCTCCTCCCACGCCCACATGAACCGATCGGGTTCACGATGGGCAACATCTATCGCGAAGTCGATCGCGTCGCTGTGATCGAGGAGTAGCTGGGTTTCCATCTCCGAAAGCAGAGAGCGCCAGGCCCGATTCAATGGAGCGGCCGCCTCGGTCTGGACCGTATGCAGCCCTAGATCGGCCTCGAGCCACTGATGACGGATTCCGTCGGCGAGCCCTTGCCATATCGAGGCGGCCAGCGCTCCCCCTCCGACCTGAACGAAGAGGGCCACTTTCCCTCCGACCCGGGCCCGGCTCAACTGCTCGGCCAACTCCCAGCCGATGGTCCTCCCACCGTCGAGCGTGGTCGGAGTGATGGTCCCTTGCACCGAGAACGGGACCGCGCCGCGCTTGACGGCCTCCATCATCCGCAGGACCGTGGGATCGCCGGTTTCGCCCTTTCTTCGCTCGGACACTTCGATGGTTGCCTCCATCTGCTCGAGCGCTGCTACCACCTCGGTGTCGGCCCAGGTCGGAATGAAAACCCGCAGCGGTCGTCCGGCGGCGCGAGCTACCACCGCAGCCGCCACGGCTGCGTTTCCGCACGATGCGATCGCCAGGTCGCCCTCCGTTTGGTCCTCGACAGCCAGGTGGAGCAACACGCCAAACAAATGCCTGGCCTTATGCGAGCCTCCGACGTTGTGGGTCTCGTCCTTGACCCAGAGGAGATCGGTGGGCAGGGAAGTGGCCGCGGCCAGGCTCCGCTGTCGGGAGAGCGGGGTCGTCTCAAACCCCGTGCCGCTTACTTCGGTGACAGCCTTGTCGAGACGCGTGACCAGCGACACGAAATCGGCATCGGACCATCCGCGACCGATGGCGTTGCGGTATGAGTCGAGCAGCCAGCGATAGCGAATGAAAGGATTGGGCGAATCTGCCTCAAACCCCGACATTGGCCCGCTCGTTGAACTCGGTGATCATTGAGTCCCAGGTGTCGAGGTGAGGGCGTAGGTCTTTCCAAAAAGCCTGGTCGCGGCGACGCTCGAAGTCGGGAAATTCGACACCCTGCTGTTCTACCCAGGTGTAGTACCCCAGGTTGAAGATTCGTCGGCGCCCGACGTCACCGAGCTCGAGGAAATCGCCGGTCTCGCCCTCCGTGAGATATCGGCCGGAAACAGCTTCTGCCTCGCGCTGGCCAAAGCCGCCAGGGTGGTCCCGAGCGATGATTCGATCGATCTCGGAGGTGTACATCTCGGAGCCATCGGTCGCGATCGTGATCAGAACGTCATCGTCCCCAAGTCGATGGTGCCGGGCTGTCTGGACGGCAGCGAGGATGTTGCAGATCGACGACAGGCCGAGATGCCTCAGGCTGTCGATCAGTCTCGGATCGAGGCCGTGACCGGTCAGGTGATCCTTGCCCTCCGGAGTGTTGAACAGAAGAAGCAAACTGTCGGTGGCACGATCGGTGATGGCGACGGCATCGTCTGTGTTGGTGACGTTGTGGATGAGAGGGATGTGCTTGTCCCCGATTCCCTGGATGTTGTGCTCGCCGTAGCCGTTGTAGAGCATGGTCGGGCATTCGAGGGCCTCGACCGCCACGATTCGCGAGCCAAACCTCTCCTTCAGGTAGTCGCCGGCGCCCAGGGTGCCGGCCGATCCCGAGGCGGCGACGAACGCGGCCACCTGTTTGGCCCCGGCGTCGTCGAGGACTCGCTCGAGGGCCGGACCGGTTACCCGGAAGTGGCTCAGATGGTTGCCGAACTCGGAAAACTGATTGAGGATGACATTGGTCGGATCCTTGGCCAGTTCGTTGCAGGCGTCGTATATCTCCTTGACGTTGGACTCGGTCCCGTAGGTCCGGATGACGTCCTCAGGTCCGGCGATCCACGCCTCGAGCCACTGGAAGCGCTCGCGGCTCATTCCCTCCGGAAGCACCGCAACGCCCCGGCAGTCCATGATCCGGCTGATGGCGACACCCCCTCGCGCGTAGTTGCCGGTCGAAGGCCAGATAGCGCGGTCGCGGGTGGGGT
>JANMST010000049.1:0-1704 GCA_031389635.1 Acidimicrobiia bacterium
GTTCCGATCTCGTCAATATAGGCGCTGGCGCCGTCGGGGAGGCAATGAGTCAATCTGAACTTGATGGATTTCCTGCTGGCATCCACCAGTGCGAGCTCAGCCGTTTCATTTCAGCGAAGGAGGGATGTCGAGCGGTCTCGCCTTTCTCTGGCGGGTGAGCGTCGGCCCAGACGTTCTTCGTCGCCACAGCGTCGTATACGGGCCTGTGGTGTCAAAGAAGCTGTAGACCGACGCTCACCTGCCGAAGAACCCCTCGGGTCGGACATCACGAAGAGAGTTCCTTCCTTCGCTGCTCTTTAGGCGATGGCTCCACGTTCTCCCTATCGTTGTAGCTGGTGACTTCTGGTCTGCGGATATGGGAGCGATCGGCTCCTTCGGGTTGCGGAGACCGCCGACGACATCCCTGAGTTCATTCCTCGAAGGCGAGCGGGGCCGGCCTCGAAGGAAAACGCCTTAGATGCATCCGCGCAGTCGAACGACGCTGCCAGCAGGCGACCATGGCCGGTTTTTGGCTGCCAGTGTGCCCGCCCTGAGACTCGAACGGCTGGTTGGCAGCGGTCCATCAACCGCTTCGATGATCAGAAGAACCCTGCGCAGATACAAGTCGAGACGCAGGGATCGCCTCGTGGGAGGTTCACGACGGCAGGACCTCAGTTGGTCACGAACGCCGAGACCCGGGAGGCGACTTCCTCTAGTTCTGAATGGTCCCGGCTCACGGCCGCGGCTAGCGCCGCTGTTTCGACGTAGGGATCGGCCTCAAAACGGTAAACCTCGAAAGTGGGACCAGCCGTCGTGGTGTTGGTCACCGGCTGGCGGACCAGGTAGCGGGCCGTTGGGGCCAGACATTGGGACATCAACGCGTAGAGACCTCCGATTGACGCCCCCTGGTGTCGGGAACCTGAGAACAGGTCCTTCATCGTGACGAAGGACGAGTCCGTAGAGAGCGTTGAACAGGTCTGAAACTCCGCGCAGCGTTCCGGGGAGATCGGCCGTTCGAGGGTTGTCCAACACCGGCCACGTCCGGCAGATCGGAGTGGTCCCGTCGGCGATCTGTCGGAATTTGTAGAAGTGGGTGAGTTCTTGATGGGCGGGGTCGGCCCACCGTAGGTCACTCACGCCTTCACCCTGGTGAATGATGATCTCGAGCGTCTCATCAGCACTGGGCCTATCGTCAATCAGCATCAGGCCGCCGCTGTCCTCGGCGTCGAACATAACCGGTCCATACCAGGAGCGATCCTTTAGCTGCCGGTCCGGCTGGTGGTAATCGAAGAGATCCGAACCAGCGGACAGAGCATCCAAAGCCGACTCCAACGCGGCATAGAATTGCCCCAGGGTCTCGAATTCGTCGTCTTCAGGGATCGCCCCCGGTGCTCTTGGCTTCTCGACCTCCATAAAGGTGCTCTCGATCAATTCGGGCGTGCACGCTTTCAACTCGAGGAGGAGTTCAGGCTTGTGGTGGTCTAGCGGGCCCGGATACGAAGGGATCACGTCGTATCCGAAGTATGGCTCGCCGCCGACGGCGAGCAACAGGTTGGTGGTGAGACCCACATGGAGCATTTCCTCAACCACCACACTTGCGATGAGTCGGGCCGCCTCCGATTGCTGGTCTTTGATCGAGTACATCGCATACAGGTAGGGCGGGATCGTCGAGAGCTCGACCCTCGTTGCAAGGGCGATGTGGGACCTCAGGTCGTCGATCGTCTC
>JANMST010000440.1:0-10870 GCA_031389635.1 Acidimicrobiia bacterium
ATCGCGCCCGGCGCCGCCATCCTGCATTCACCTGAGCACATCGGCCCAGATCTGCTTTGCCCACGCATCCGCGTCAACCGATACCCGATTATCAAAAAGGCCAAGACGCCGGCAACCAAGCGGAAACCGCTCAACCGCGAACGATTGCTGCGCGGTGCCATCGCCATTGCCGACTCAGCAGGAATCGCGGCGCTGACGATGCGGTCCCTTGCCCAGGAGCTCGACGTCAAGCCGATGTCGCTCTACCACCACGTTGCCAACAAGGAAGAGATCCTCGACGGCATCATCGATGTCGTATTCGGGGAGATCGAACTGCCCCCACCCGAAGTCGATTGGCGATCGGCGATGCGCCAGCGTGCGATCTCTGCCCGTCATGTCCTCGCCCGCCACCCCTGGGCGACTCCCCTGATGGAGTCTCGAAGGAACCCGGGCCCGGTCACGTTGGGCCACCACGACGCGGTGATCGGCATCCTCCGACGGGGCGGCTTCTCGATCCCGCTCACTGCGCACGCCTACTCGCTGCTCGACAGCTATATCTACGGCTTCGCCCTGCAAGAAGCCGGCCTGCCCTTCGACAAGGAGACGGCTCCAGATATAGCGCAGGAGATGATGGCGGAGTTCCCTTCCGGAGGCTATCCCCACCTCACCGAGTTGGCGGTGGAGCACGTCCTCCAACCCGGCTACGACTACGGCGACGAGTTCGAATTCGGGCTCGACCTGATTCTCGACGGTTTCGACAGGCTCCTGCAGTTCGATTGACAAAGGGCACATCGCCCTCTTCAGGCGACCTCGACGACCACCTTGCCAAGGGCTCGGCCCTCACCGACGTGGGCCAGCGCCCGGGGCACTTCATCGAGGCCAAACGAGCGGTCGATGTGGATATCGACCTCTCCTGAAAGGCACCGCTCGGCGAAGGGCACGAAGTGCGTCGGGCCCTGCTTTACGATGAGCACACCAAGCCTTCGACCCGTGAGCCGCCCGACGATGGCCCCAACTGTCGCGACCCGCAACAACGCTCGCACCGACCCGCCGACGCACATGTATCGACCGCCGGGCGCCAACGCCCTTCGATAGGCGAACACCGAACGATGGGCGACCAAATCGAGCAGGAGATCGGACGGTTCGATCCGGGTGAAGTCCTGGCTCCGATAGTCGATCACCTCGTCGGCGCCGAGCGACCGCATGTATTCGAGCTTGCCGGCGTTGTCGACGCCGATCACATGAGCCCCGGCGCGCTTGGCGAGCTGAATCGCGAACGATCCCGTACCGCCGCCAGCACCGTTTATGAGCATCCGCTGCTCGGGCCCGACCCGAGCGGTTCCCTGGAGAGCGATTGCCCCGGCCTGAGGCAGGGTGGAGGCTTGTGCGAACGTCAGCTCCCCCGGCTTGTGTGCCAGCGCCGACTCGGGCGCCACCGCGTACTCGGCGAAGCCGCCCATCAGGGCGAGGTTGTCGCCGTACACGTCATCGCCAGGACGAAACCGGGTGACCTCTGTCCCAACGGCTTCGACGCGCCCGGCGATGTCAGAGCCAAGTGTCCGGTGCCGCGGGGCGCGCAGCCCTCCTATCCGCGCGTACATCGGAGACCCGCGCAAACCCTCCCAATCAGAGAGGTTGACCGACGTCGCGGCGACCTTGACGAGCACCTGCTTAGCCCTCGGCGACGGGATCGGGACATCCTCGACTCGCAGCACGTCGGGCGGGCCGTACCGGTCGTAGACGACTGCCTTCACACCGATCCGCCAGGAGACAACAGATAGCTGCAACCGGACATAGCGGACAGCGTACGTCGGCGGGTCAAACCGACACGAGAGACCTCCCCTTTTGGCTAGTTGCTCGTGGCCTGAGTGGCGTCCAGATCGGGAGCGAACTGAGCCAGCGACGCCTCGGTTGCCGCGGCGATTTCGTCCATGCTGGCTGTGCCCGAGGACTCGATCACGGCTGCCCAGGCATGCACGGACTGTCGCGAGAACTCCTGTCCCTGCGGAGAGTTCCCCGCTGCGACGGGGTCGTCGCTGATCACGCCATCGAGGAAGAGCCCCAGGGCCATGAAGGCGCCGTCCCACCCCGGGCCCCACGTAGAGAGCGCCCGCGCCGCTGCCGGCCATCTCGATCGGGACGGTGTGTTCGAGCTCGAGCACGGTCTCGCTGTCCCCAGCCGGAGACAGGCGCAGTTCGACCAGGCTGGCCGGCCCGCCGAAGGTCAGCCTGAGCAGGCGGGGCGGGGTGCACTCGAGGATGTCGCCCCCAGCGTTCCTTCCAGCTGGAAGGTTTCCGCCGACCCGCAGGTCCCGCTGATCGGGAGAAACCATCGCTGCATGCGCTCCGGGCGGGTCACCGCGTCCCAGACCTCCTCGATTGGCGAGTTGAACCTGCGTCGGAGCGAGACAAAGACGACCTCCCCGCTCTCAGTCGGCCGGTTGCCGACCTCACGGTGGATCGCCTTCAGGTGGCTGGCAATGTCGATCATCGTTCGTCCTTCTCCTTGGTCCGCTTGTTGCCGATTGAGGCATCCATGTCGTCCTTCGAGCGGCGTTCGTGCTTCCCGCGTGCGAGTTCAGTAGCAAGGGCGTCCAGGTTCTAGCTCCAGAACTGACGGAACCGCTCCAGCCACATGTCGACCTCCCGCAGGCTCTCGGAGTTCACGGCATAGAGCCGGCGAGCACCTTCCGCTCGGACCGTCGTGAACCCGCTCTCCCGCAACACACGCAGGTGCTGGGACACCCCCGGTTGGGAGATCCCGAACTCCGCCTGGATCACTCCGGCGATCGCGCCGGAGGTCTGCTCGCCGTTGGCAAGCAACTCCAAGATCCGGCGCCGGACCGGGTCCCCGAGCACGTCGAACGCATGCACAGCACTAACCTAGTAGCGATGACTTATATAGGTCAAGAATGAATCTTTGGCTCTGCGCGCCTGCCGACCCGAGGTGAGGATCGGTCGGTGGTTAACCGGGAAGGTCGGGCTCGAGCACGACAATTGCGGTCTCCGACGACCGGAGCGCGGCATAGCTGTCCAACTTCGAATCTATTTCGCGCCACCGTGCCCACAGGCGTGATCGCTCGTCGCCGACAGCAGCGCGACCCTTGACCGAGCGCCTTCCGTCGCCAACATTGACGCTGGCAACCGGGTGTGCCTGGAGGTTGAGCCACCATCCTGGCTCTCCGTCCGCCCAACCGTTCGCCATCGTGACCAGATTCGGACCGTCCTCGTAGTAGCCGAGAATCACCTTCCGCTCTTCCCCGGTGCGTCGCCCGGTGGTCGTGAGATGCATAGTGCCCCAGCGGCCGGGCTTCGGGCGCCACAGTCCGACTCTGCCACCGGTCATGCGATACAAGCCGCGGTGGGTGAACCAAGCGAGGCGGACGAACCACCGCGGAGGAACCCGTGCCGGGCTCGTTCTCTTGTTCACCATAAAGGCCCTCCCTGTGGTTTCGTACAACGTAAGTTATACAGCGTAAGGTAATCGCCTCGTGCGAGACTGTCAAGAGTCCGGAGGCGGCCTGAGGGCCGGTCGGTTCGGGAATACCGACTTGGTCGAGCATCTCTATCGCCCGGGCACGGGCGACCTTCCGGCTAACCGAGATGGATGCGGAGACTCTCCCCGATCTGTCGTCCGACCGGATGGACCGGGTTGAGCGACGACATCGGATCCTGAAAGACCATGCCGATCTCCCTGCCCCGCACCCGACTCATGGCCCGGTTGCCAAGCGTGGTCAGGTCTCGACCGTTCAGCAGGATCGAGCCAGTCACCCTGGCGGAAGCAGCCGGCAGTAGTCCCATCATGCTGAGGGCCGACGCACTCTTGCCCGACCCGGACTTCCCCACCAGAGCCACCACCTCACCTTTGGAAATGTGGAAGTCCATCCCTGTGACCGCAAACACCTCACTGCCCCTAGATCGGAACCGGATCGAGAGATCGATGATGTCGAGTAGATGCCCTTGCCGCTCCGGAGTCGTGCCGATCTCGGGAGCGGAACGCGCGCTCATCGGAGACGGCCGAAGCGAGTGTTGGCGAAGATCACGGGGAAAGCGTCAAAGCGAAGCAATGGTCTCTACTCCACCCTTCCCTTCCAGGGCGTGCACACCGGTCGGATCGATATGGACATGGACATCGTCGAGGTGAACGATCCCGGCGAGAAGTGCCAGCCGGGCATCTTCAGCGATCTGGTGGCCACCGGCGACGCTCAACGCCCCATCGACTTCCAGCTCTAGATCGACCCGGAGCCTGTGGCCCATCCAACGGACCTGACATCGTCCGATCTCCTGCACGCCGACAACACCACGGGCGATTGCCTCGATCCGGTCGACCAGGTCGACATCAACCGCGTCCATGAGGCGACGATAAATGTCGCGGGCAGCTGTGCGCAGCACTCCGAGGATGGCGATCGAAACCAGGACGCCAACGATGGGGTCTGCCCGTTCGAACCCGAGCCAAACACCGGCGGCCCCGGCAGCTACAGCCAGCGAGGTGAAACCGTCCACCCGGGCGTGACGACCATCGGCCACCAACGCCGCAGAGCCGATCTGCTCGCCGACTCTGATGCGGTAAATCGCCACGAGTTCGTTCCCGATGAACCCGATGACACCTGCGGCGAACACGACACCCAGGTACTCGATCTCCTGGGGGTTAATGAGCCTATCGATCGATTGCCAGGCGGCGAGAATCGCCGAGACGAGAATCATCAATACGACGAACAGACCTGCCAGGTCTTCGGCGCGCCGGTAGCCGTAGGTGTACTGGCGGTTGGCGGCGCGTCGTCCCATCTTGAAGGCCACAAACAAAGGGACGGCGGTCAGAGCATCGGAGAAGTTATGGATGGTGTCGGCGAGCAACGCCACCGACCCCGTGACGACCACGACGACGGTTTGGACTACAGCCGTGACCATCAGGACGAGGAACGAGATCTTCAGCGCCCTGATGCCACGTTCATTCGATTCGAGGGCGGCGTCAACGGAGTCGGCCGAATCATGGGAATGCCCGCCGAAGAGGCCGCCGAGCACATGCCGCACCGTTACCCAGGGGCTGCCGTGTGAATGATCGTCAGGATGGTCGTGGCCGTGTTCGTCGGGGCCATGTGAGTGTTCGTCGGGGTCATGGCGGTGGGCACCTTCATGGGAATGATCGTGGCCAGTCGCCGGGGGACCATCGTGGCCAACCTGCTTGGGGTGGTCGTGGCCATCTTCGTGCGGATGGTCGTGGGGATGGTCGCTCAAGAACCGCTCTGCGATCTGTGCGTCATCCAGCCCTTCGACATCGGCCGATCCGACTCTAAATGCCCAAGGATGCAATTGCAATCAGATGCAATAGCGAGGGCTGTCGTTTGACTCCGACCAGGCGCTACCTTTTCCCCGGTGACGAGCAACGACGACCTGGCGAGAATCGAGACTCTGCTCCACGAGAGGATCAGACGCGCCGGGCTCAGGCTCACGCTCCCTCGACGCGCCATCTGCGCGGTACTCGCCCGTCACGGCGAGGGGTTTCTGACGGTGCAGGAGATCCTGGCCGGGGCAGTCCAAGGGGCCGCCGGCCCAATCGACCCCTCCACCGGGCACCGCACGCTCAATGAACTGGCGCGCATCGGTCTGGTCCATCACGTCCACTTCGGCTCCCAACCCGGCCGATGGCATCTCACCATCGACCACGACCATCAACATCTCGCCTGCGAAACCTGCGGAGCGTTGACCCTCGTTCCCACGTCCATGCTCCAGCCGACTTTCGATCGCCTGAGAGGCGAATACGGCTTCTTCGTGAGCCTGCACCACTTTGCCATCCTCGGCCAATGCCAGAATTGCCGGGTGACGGCCGGCCACGGTCACGACTGAGGTCGAGGCGGCCGACAGGGCTCTAGGGGCGATCTGCTCGGAGGCTCACTCTCCCCAGCCAACCGGAGGCTCCGTCAAACCTGGTGCAAAGTGCCAATACTCTCGGAGACCGCGGCACAGCCAGTTGTCATCAAAGTCCATCAGCAGGCAGCCGGGAAGAGTCACTTCCTCGTGGTCGACCTTCATGTTCGTCCAAAACTCCACCGACACCCTGGTCCCGTCGACGAACGGACGTCCCATTTGCACCCGAACCTCGCTTTGAGAGGTCGTCACCGATTCCCAGTAAGCCTCAACACCGGCCCGGCCCTGGTGGGCGTCCTCGAATATGTTCGACCGGTAAGTGGCGTCGGGGGTGAACAACGCGGCTGCAGCGTTCGCGTCCCTGCTCTCCCAAGCAAGCCTGTATCCCTCAACCCAAGCATCCAGCGTTTGCGGCACGCTGCTCCTTTCGATGCTCAACACATTATTCCCCCCAACACGAAACGGCTCACGACAGCTCCGCTCTGGTTTGATATGGGCTTCCAGAAAGCAGCGAGCCCCTCGAAAGAGAGGCCCTGACCTGCAGTTGTAGCCGGGGGGATTTGAACCCGCGAGGGAGGGGGTTGCCCAAGCGACCCAAACGTGCTGATCATGTCTCGTTTGCTGAGCCGATCACGGCCAGAAACCTGCGAGCCAGGAGTTGTGGAATGCGTGTGTTGTCTTCGGCAGGTGGGTCGACCGGGGGCGCTGAACATGTCGAGGAGTCGGCGAGGACGGTGCGGGCGACCGCCGCAGGCACGCGGTCGCTCTGCGCGAGGTGGCTGTCTCTGTCCGGTGCAGCGTTCGCCGGGAAGCGGCATGACCGAGCATGCGGTGGTAATCGCAGGAGGCGGCCCGACCGGGCTGATGTTGGCGGGCGAGCTGGCGTTGGCGGGGGTCGACATCGTCATCGTCGAGCGATGAGCCAGTCAGGATCTCGACGGATTGCGAGCCGGCGGGCTTCACTCCCGCACCATCGAGGTGCTTGATCAGCGTGGCATCGCCGACCGATTCCTCTCGGCGGGGCAGGTACATCCATTCGTGGGCTTCGCCGGGACCTTCTTGGACATCAGCGACTTCCCCACCCGCCACAACTACATCCTTGCGCTCTGGCAGAGCCTATTCGAGCCCATCCTGGCCGGCTGGGTCGAAGAACTCGGGGTGCCGATCCTTCGTCGCCGCGAAGTGGTGGGCTTCGCACAGGACGACACCGGCGTCGATGTCAAGCTGTCCGACGACACGACGCTCCGGGCGGAGTACCTCGTCGGGTGCGACGGAGGTCGCAGCCTGGTCCGCAAGGCTGCCGGGATCGATTTCCCCGGGTGGGACCCAACGAGCAGCTACTTGATCGCCCAGGTCGAGATGGACGTGGAGCCTTCGAGAAGCACGTCGAAGACAGCAGCGGGCCTACTTTGCAGGACCTCGGCGAGGCACTTGTCGCCGCCTACGGGACGGACTTCGGGTTGCACAGCACCACCTGGATCTCCCGTTTCACCGATATGACCCGGCAAGCGGAGTCGTACCGCAAGGAACGGCTGCTGCTGGCCGGCGATGCCGCCCACGTGCATGGCCCGCAGGGTGGACAGGGCCTCAACACGGGCGTGCAGGATGCTGTGAACCTGGGATGGAAGCTGGCCCAGGTGGTCAACAAGACATCATCCGAGAGCCTCCTGGACACCTACCACGCCGAGCGGCATCCGGTCGGTGCCCGGGTGTTGCACAACACCATGGCGCAAGTCGCGCTCGCCCGCATTGACGAGCGCAGCAAGGCACTCCGCGACTCCATGCTCGAACTGCTGAGCATGGACGAGCCGCGCCGCCGCATCGCCGGAATGATCTCCGGTCTCGATATCCACTATGACTTCGGAGAGGGACACCCGCTGCTCGGGCGGCGCATGCCCGACCTCGACTTGCAGACCGCCGACGGTCCCACGCGCGTATTCACCCTGCTGCACGACGCCCGGCCCGTGCTCCTCAACCTCGGTGAACCCGGCGGTCTCGACATTTCTCCTTGGGCGAACCGAGTCCGGTTGGTCGACGCCAAGCACGATGGCATGTGGGAGCTCCCGGTCCTTGGCAAGGTCGCCGCGCCCCCGGCCGTGTTGATCCGACCCGACGGACATGTCGCGTGGGTGGGTGGCCTCACCGACCCGACACTTCCGGACGCGCTCACCTACTGGTTCGGAAAGCCTCGCGAAGACCGCTCGCGCAAGGGGACTGCGCCGGAGTCGTAGACGCCGACGATCGGTCAACTTCGCCTGCCTACACCGACGTGAGGAATCGCCCACGTCGAGCCAAACCCGGAGCTTTCGGCCATCGGAGCGTCCCCGAACGCCGGCACAGGGCGCCCATAGCGGCCTCGTCCCGACATCGCCTCAACCCACTCGTATCCCCCTCTTGCTCATCACCGGGCGTCCCGTCTTGCTCGCGGTTCGGGGCATCGCCAATCGGATGCGGCGGTGATCCATGGCGTTCGAAAAGCTCATCCAACCTTAGAGCGCCGTCGGAACCCGGTGGAAGAACGGAAGAAAGCAGCTCACAAGCGATAAAGGCCTGGCCAGCACTTCGCTGACCAGGCCTTTCGAGTAGCGGGGGTGGTGTCCAGGTTCAGGACATTCCGGACTGATGTCGCAGGTCATGCCGGACTGGTCGCGACGCTTCCGGCATGTCGAAAGCGCGGCTGGTTATCACTGCTGTGGTCCTCGAGGGTCGCCCGGTTGGGGAGGTCGTCGAGCAGTATGGGATCTCGAGGTCTTGGCTCTTCGAGTTGGTCGCCCGCTACCGGGCGGAGGGCGAGGCGGCGTTCGAGCCACGGTCTCGCCGCCCGCAGAGCTCACGGAACGCCATCGAAGAGACCACTGTCGATCTGATCATCGAGCTGCGGGGAGCGCTGTCTACCGCGGGCCATGATGCAGGTCCCGAGACCATCATCTGGCATCTGGCCCAGCACCATCAGATCACAGTGTCACGCTCGACTGTTTCTCGTTACTTGGCCAAGGCGGGACTGGTGGTCCCTGAACCCAAGAAGCGACCCAAATCCTCCTACATTCGGTTTGAGGCGTCGATGCCGAACGAAACCTGGCAGTCCGACTTCACTCACTATTCCCTGGCATCGTCCCGTCCCAACCGGGGTCATGATGCTGAGATCATCAGCTGGCTCGACGACTGCTCCCGTTATGCACTGTCGGTGACCGCACACCCACGGGTCACCGGCCCCATCGTGTTGGCCACCTTCCAAAACACCATGACCAAATACGGGATTCCGGCCTCCACCCTGACCGACAACGCCATGGTGTACACCACCCGTTTCGCCGGCGGTCGGGGCGGACTCAACAGCTTCGAACACGAACTGCAACGTCTTCACATCGTCCAAAAGAACTCCCGTCCCAACCATCCCACCACCTGCGGGAAGGTGGAACGGTTCCAGCAGACCATGAAGAACTGGTTACGCACCCAACCCCACCAGCCCTCGTCGATCGCAGAACTCCAAACCCTCCTCGACACCTTCACCAACACCTACAACCAGCAGCGACCCCACCGGTCACTGCCCTGCCACACCACACCAGGCGCGGTCTACGAAACGATGCCCAAAGCCACGCCGGCCACCACCCGCGACACTCATAGTCGAGTCCGCCACGACCGAGTCGACAAGACCGGCTGTGTCACCCTCCGCCACAACGGACGCCTCCACCACATCGGCATCGGCCGGACCCACGCCGAAACCCAAGTCATCCTTCTCATCTCAGACCTCGACATCAGAGTCGTCAACGCCACAACAGGCGAACTCCTCCGCCAGCTCACCCTCAACCCCGACCGCGACTACCAAACCCGCGGAAAGACCCCCAAATAGCAAACAGGGCAAACCGCGTAGGTTCACCCTGTCCGGGATGTCCTGAGACATCACATTCGTAGCGGGGGTGGGATTTGAACCCACGACCTTCGGGTTATGAGCCCTACGTGTAGCCTCGATATAGCGGACACACGTGGTAGTTAACGATAATCTGGATCATGACAGGACGGAACCGCTGCTGATAGGTTACGGGAGCTGTCACCAGGTGTCAGGCGGTTTGTCATCAGTTTGTCATCAGAAGGTTGGACCGCATCCATCCCGCGCTGCTCCAAACTCGACCACCGCCCGTGGTCGTAGTTCCAAACGAACTTTGGAAAAGGCGGATCTCCGAGACGGGATCTACGATCGCGCATGATGGGCTCGTCCATAGCGGTCAAGGGTCTGCAACCACGAGTTTCTCGTCCAAGCGACCGTCATCTTCGGGAACTCATCATCGAATTCGGGTTAAATGTCAGCCAGACGTCTCGCTACATGACAACCACTTTGCGATTAGGTCATCTCCCGGGCTGCTTGTTGGTACGTCTGGATGGCGCCTAGAAAATTGTCCGCCACGCGTTCGGCGGTGGCTTGGCGGGAGAGAGTGCCGGCTACCCACTTGGCGAGAGGTTCGAGCCAAATGGTCCGGCCGATTGCAAAGCCGCAGTAGCCAGGGACGCTGGCTGCCTGTTGGAGCCAGTGGGTGACCTTGACTGGGTCGGCTCCACGGCCAAGCACGATGCAGCCGACTGTGGCGCGGCCGTTGCGGCGGACTGCGGCGGCGACGCGCTCGCAGTCTTCCCGCCGGTCTATGCCTTCGATCTTCCACATGTGCGGTTCGATCCCCGCGTCTTGAATCTCGGCGATTGCGGTCGTCATCAATTCCGGCCGAATTTCGCGGTCGTAGCGATCACGGTCTCCCCCGAGCTTCACCAGTTGGGAGTCGGTGGGGGGAACCAGCAGCTCGAGCATGAACCTTCGTCCATGGTTCTGGAGCCAGTTCGACAACGTTGCGATCCTGTTTGTCTGGATCTTCCTGTCGTCATTTGGGTCAGCAGGGTTGTAGCGGACCAGGGCTTTGGTGTAGTGGGGATCGAATCGCTTTATGTGTTCGGCAAAGTGCTGACCGTACTCGAGCTCGAAGATGGCCTGACCGCTCTTCTCCGCAGGCATGACCAAGATCCATCCGCGTTCTCTGGCTTG
>JANMST010000443.1:0-1777 GCA_031389635.1 Acidimicrobiia bacterium
GTTTGACCCCTACTACCGTGGGTACTGAGAGAAATGAATCCCCCGTTCGTGATGTTCGACGACGTCAGTCCGGTCCTGGCTACCGCTATTCACGCCGGGCACAGCCTCCGACCTGAGATAGCCGAACGCATCGGCCTCGAAGAGGAAATCCGTTTTCGGGAAGAAGACCCCTATACCGATCTTCTCACCGAGATCGTTCCATTCCGCGTCGTCGTCGACCGTTCCCGGTTTGAGATCGACCTCAATCGGTCGCGGGGTGAGGCGATCTACGCCGGCCCGGATCAGGCCTGGGGTCTCGAAGTGTGGCGAGCACCGCTAGACGCGGAGGCAATTGAGACATCCCTCGACATCTACGACTGGTTCTACCAGGAGATCGGCCAGCGACTCGACGTCCTCGCTGCGCTGACACCGTTCGTGGTTCTCGACATTCATACCTACAACCATCGCCGTGACGGGGCCGAGAGCCCGGCGGCAGACCCCGTGGCCAATCCTGACATCAACGTCGGAACCGGATCGCTCGACCGGACGCGGTGGGCATCACTCGTCGACCGATTCACCGAAGATCTGGGCAATGGTCTGCCGTCGACCGCGACCGTGGCCGAGAACGTGCGGTTCAAGGGCGGGTACTTTTCGCAATGGATCGACGAACGCTATGCCGGCCGTGGATGCGCGCTTGCGCTGGAGTTCAAGAAGATCTTCATGGACGAATGGAGCGGGGAGGTCAACCTCGCTCACGTGGGCCGGCTGCGAGAGGCCCTGTTGGCCACCGTGCCGGGTTTGTTGTCCGAGATCCAGGGACGTCGATGACTTCACCGGTCGCAACGGACCTGGCGATCGACCGCGAACTGTCGTCGATCAGCGAGAGCTTCCGTTTTCTCGTCGACCTCACCCCGATCAATGTTGAAGATGCCCGCAAGGAGTTTCTCGCCTCCCCTGACGACGAGCCCCATTTCATGTATCGAGACGTTGAGGACTTCCCTGAGGTAATCGGCGCCAGATTGTCCGCGGTCAACATCGGCTCGGTCACCGATCCCGCTCTCGCCCGAGTCTTTGGAGCCAAGCGACGGGAACTTGCGTTGCAGCTGGAGATGCTGTCCCTCCGCGGGAGCAGCGGTTTTCTCGACCTGAGCGTCGAGCTCTATGGCTCGGTCACTCCGGCTCTCGAGCGCCAGGCGGAGGGCATCCTTCGCGAGGTCCCGAAGGGGCCGGGCGCTAGGGGAAGATGCCTGGAAGCTGTGGCCATCGCTAAGAAGGCGGCCGCTGAAATCGAACGGTATCGAGCGGGTTACGCCGATCTATCCGTGGCAATCGAAGTTAGGGAGGACACAAGCGGCGTAATGGTCGCCAACGGCGCCCTGATCATCGCCTCGACGGCTTGTGTGGCGAGTTCTCGCCTCGCCGGCCTCTTGGCCCATGAGGTGGGAACCCACATCCTCACCTACGTGAACGGATCCCTACAGCACCTCAAGTTGATGGCGTCGGGGCTGGCCGGATATGAGGAGACTCAGGAAGGGCTTGCGCTCATTGCCGAGGCGGCGGTGGGCGGTCTCACCGCCGGCCGCCTCCGGCAGATCGCAGCGCGGGTGATTGCCGTCAGTCGGCTGCTTCAGGGACGCACGTTTGCTCAAACCCATCGCGAGCTGACCGAGGCCCATGGATACTCGAAAGGCGGCGCCTTCACTATCGTCATGCGGGTCTGGCGATCCGGCGGATTGACCAAGGACTCCATCTATCTCCGCGGTCTGCAGGATCTGGTCGATTACCTCTCCGCCGGTAA
>JANMST010000469.1:0-6847 GCA_031389635.1 Acidimicrobiia bacterium
ATGGCCACCCTGCTGGGGGACCACCGGTTCGACAATCAACTGGAGGACCTCAGCCCGGAGTTTCTCGACAAGAGTGTTACTCAGTTGCGCGAAGTGATTTCCGATGCGGCGTCTCTCGACGCGTCGACTTTCAATCGCCAGCAACGGATCACCCAGGCGATGCTCCTTTCGGAGGCTTCGGACGCGTTGATCATGATCGAGACGCGGGTGATGGTTGCGTCACCAGATCCTCTTACCGGCCCGGCCAGCGGAATCCTCATGTACGCCGGGCAAACCGGCGCCCAGGACGCCGCCCAGGCCGGGGCCCTGTACGAGAGGTATCGCCTCGTCCCGCCTGCTCGCCCAGGCCCTCGATCTGCACAAGGCGGAGGTGGCGGCCGGGCGCACGCCAATCGCGGCCAACGTCCAGCGAGTCCTAAGCCTGGTCGACGACTATCTCTCCTCGCCGATCGAAACCGACCCCTTCGCCAATCTCTCCGGACCCGACGGTTGGGACGGGCTCGACAAGTGGCACGAGGACATGGCTTCTCTCACCATCGATGCCATCCGGCCCGCTTTCAGCACATATCGGGAAGGCGTCGAAGCCCTGCTGGCGGTAGCTAGAGACGAGGATCACTCGGGTTTGTGTCACATCGCCGGCGGCGATGAGATCTACGAAAAGATGATCGAGATCTTCACGACGCTCCCGTATTCGGCGCAGGAACTCCACGACATCGGTCAGTCGCAGGCCAAGGGGATCCATGCCGACGAGTTCCGGGAAATCGGGCAGCGTGCATTCGCAACGTCCGACCTCGCTGTAATCCTCGACAAGTTGCGCAATGACCCATCGCTTCGGTATTCGGCGTCGGAGCAGATCGTTGCCCATGCCGAGGAAATCGTCGCTCGATCGTGGGAAGCATCGGCCGATTGGTTCAACCTGCGGCCGGTCGGGTCGTGCTCGGTGCAGCAGGTGCCGGAGTTCATGGCCAAGAACGCTCCCCCGGCGTACTACTTCCCACCTGCCTCGAACGGGTCGCGCCCGGGCACCTATTTCATCAACACCCATGACCCCGGTCAGCGATTGCGCTACGCCACCGAGGCGGTGGCGTTCCATGAGGCCAACCCGGGGCACCATTTCCAACTGACACTGGCGGCAGAGCTTTCGAGCATCCCCGAGTTCCGCAAGCGGGCCACCTCAACCGCCTACGTCGAAGGATGGGGTCTGTACGCCGAGCGCCTGGCGGATGAAATGAATCTGTATTCGTCGGATACCGATCGCCTCGGCATGGTCTCGGCCGACGCCTGGCGAGCCGCCCGATTGGTCGTCGACACAGGGGTCCACGCCCTGGGATGGAACCGTCGCCAGGCAGTCGAGTATCTAGAGCAGTGGACTGGCATTGATCCGCAGTCGATCCAGACCGAGGTCGATCGTTACATCGGAGTGCCCGGCCAGGCTCTTGCTTACAAGGCGGGTCAGATCGAGATACTGCGCTTGCGGGAGGATGCCCGGTCTGCCCTGGGCGATCGCTTCGACATCAAGGGATTCCACGACACGGTTCTCGGCAGTGGCCCCATGACTCTGCTTATGCTCGGCGGCCTGGTAGCCGAGTGGAGCAAGAGCGTCGGTTAATCCGTCGCTTTCGCGACCTAGAGGACGCGCTTTCCGCGTCCTCTAGGTGATAAAAACGATGTTGTCTTGCGGAGAGGGAGGGATTTGAACCCTCGGGAGGGCTAATCACCCTCCACTCGCTTAGCAGGCGAGCGCCTTCGACCACTCGGCCACCTCTCCAAATCGGGCTTTCTTACGGCCCTGTGGGATTTCGTTCGATCCCTGAATCGACCGCCCGACAATGATGCCACGGAACCCGCATCGGGCGGAATCTGAGGCGTTCTTCGAACGGTGGTGTGAGCGGTTGTCGGCCAATGATGCGGCCAGCTTCGATGATCTGGCGTCTGCGAGTTCGGCGACTCTTGTCATCGGAACCGCTCCCGGTGAGTGGGTCACAGAACGTGACCGGCTTCGATTCGGGTTCGAAGCCGAAGGCGTCCGGTTGGAACCGAAGAGCCCCCGAGGCTACGAAGAGGGAGCGCTTGATTGGTTTGTCGATGAACCAAAGTTCCACCTTCCCGACAATTCGTTCATGCAGACTCGGGTGACGGGAGTCCTTCGACGAGAAGACGACCGTTGGAAGGTCGTCCACATGCATATTTCGGTCGGTGTGCCCGACGAGGAGGTTGTCGAGCTCCAGAAGCGCTGGAGTTGACTCGCAACACCGCCCCTATTCGACCGATAAGACGCCAGGCACAACCGGCGAGATTTGAGCGGCCCTAATGGGACTATGTTCGAACCAAGATCCATGAACCAGGGCCTACTTGTATTCGAACACGGATGGCTTGTTTGAGCAAGCCTGGTCGAGCCGCCGAAGTCGGGACCGATCTCCAGCGACGGATCTGACGCTCTCAGCCCGAACCTGTCTGGCTACGTTTTTCCTGTTCCTAGGCTCACAACGGGTTTACACCCAGCTATGGATCGGTCTCGGCTCCTTTCTCGTGCTTCGCAGTTGGCTTACTTCACTGTGGCCTGGAACCTCATCGAAGGCGCGGTGGCCATCTGGGCCGGGATCGCCGCCGGTAGCGACGCCCTCTTGGGTTTCGGACTGGACAGTGGAGTCGAATCGCTTTCGGGCACAGTGCTGATCTGGCGACTCAACATCGAACGCAAGGAAATAGAGCGAGCCGAGGAAGTCGAGGAGAAAGCCCTCAAGCTGATCGGGATGACTTTCTTCGCGCTCGCGGCGTTCGTGAGTTACGAGTCGGTGACCACATTACTAAGAGCCGAGCAACCAGAAGCTTCATGGGTCGGCATCGGGGTCACGACTTTGTCTCTGATCGTCATGCCGATCCTGGCCCGTAGGAAAGAACAGGTGGGGAAAGCGTTGGCCAGCAGGGCTGTCCTGGCTGACAGCGCCGAAACGTGGGCATGTGTGTACCTGTCTGCCGTGGTTCTGGCCGGACTCACTCTGAACGCCTTTTTCGGTTGGTGGTGGGCGGACCCGGTGGCCGCTCTTGGTGTCGTCGGATTCCTGGTGAAGGAAGGCCGAGAAGCCTTCAGCGATGAGGATTGACGACGGAGGTCGTCTCGACACGAGCTCGGAACTTCAATCGAGCAATCTCGTGGCGCAACTCCCGTTAGTCGAGTCGCGGTGATCCGGGCCCAGGGAGGGGCGGCCCTAATGGGACTATGTTCGAACCACGACCTCGAATAGGTGCCATTCTCCGGGCACACCCTTTAGCTCGTGGCTGCCCCGGTCTTCGAACAGAAGGCCAGATCCGACAGTTAGGTCCTTGACCGTACTCGAAACCAGAATCTCCCCAGGGATCGCTAGGGCCGAAATTCTGGCTCCGATGTGAACCGCGAGCCCGGCAATGTCGTCAGGCTGGACTTCAATCTCCCCAGTGTGCAGACCAGCTCGCACCTCGAGTCCCAGCGCGCCTACCTCATCGCGGATGGCCAATGCACAACGGACAGCGCGAGCCGGACCGTCGAATGTGGCGAGGACACCATCACCGGTGGTCTTGACTTCGCGCCCGCCGAATCGTTCGATTTGCGTCCGCACGGCGTGGTTGTGCTCTGTGAGAAGCTCGTGCCAGCGCTCATCGCCTAGGTCGGCCGCCAGCTTGGTGGAGCCGACAATGTCGGTGAAAAGGACCGTGACTAGAACGCGCCGGGACTCTGGAGAAGGTCGGACACCGGTCAAGAAGTCTTGAATTTCTGCCACGATCCCGTCCTGATCGCCAGCCCAAATCAGATTGTCGATGCCGGGCAACTCGACGTACTTTGCGCCAGGAATGTGCTCAGCGAGGAAGCGGCCATGCTCGACAGCGAACCCTGTCGCGTTCGCACGGTGGATGACGAGCGTCGGTACTCGGATCGCCGGCAGTACGTCACGAATATCACTCTGATAGATGAGTCGGACGATTGCGATAGTGCTGCCCGGAGTTGCAGCATGCCGCTCGTATCGCGACCAGGCCTTCCGCAGTCGCTCATCGGCGGCATGGCTGGGCGCGAAAAGGTCGATCATTAACCCGCGACCTATTTCGGCGTCTGCTTGCGCGAGGGTTTCGTCGACCGCCTCGGGTGGCGCACCAATCGGAAAGTCATCTGCCATCTGGAAACGAGCAAAGGCGTCGACAAGTACGAGGCTCGAAACACGTTCGGGATGAGCAGCGGCATATAGCACCGCCAGGATGCCTCCACCGATGTTTGCGATGAGGGCAGCCCGTTCCGAGCCGACCGCGTCGAGCACAGCCGGGATATCGGCCATGAACTCCTCGAGGGTGGGTAGAGACGACGTCGGTATGGGGTCCGACAGGCCCGTCCCGCGCTTGTCGAACATGATGAGCCGGCCGAATGACGCCAAGCGCTCGCGCAATGCCGCTAGCGGCCGAACGTCCCACTGCGCTTCCATATGCCCAAACCACTGGTCGAGGAGAAGGATGTCCGGAGGTCCTTCGCCCAGCACTTGATAAGCCAAGTGGAGGTCGGAGAGACGGGCATACTTTGTCTCAGGGACCATTGCCGCTCCAGCCTAAGTTAACGGTGAAGGGGCTCGCCAGTGTGAACCCGCGATATGTTGTGAGGCAGCTGCTCATTCCCTCTTGGCGAGGCGTACCAGAACCACGCGCTAAGCAAAGGGACGACCTCAAGGCCAGAGCGGCCCTAATGGGACTAAGTTCGAACCCGCATCGTGATGACCAACGGGCCGAGTGTCCCGAGGTCTCGTGCACGTCGTCGCAAAGTCTTGTTGAGTGGTCGAGCCGGTCCCAGGCTCATCACGAAATGCCTGCGCTTCGTAATGTTTGGTGGCCGTTGATGGACTAGATGCATGAATCGGTGAGTAGTGTCGGTGTGACCCGAAGCGAGGAGTCCCATGCGGGGTATCGACGGTCCGTGCGGCCACTATGTGGAAGCAGAAGATGACGAAGCGCTGGTTAAGGCAATCAAGAGCCACGCCGCCGAGGTGCATCCTGAGCTCGACATGACAGAAGACCAGATTCGCGAGCTTGTGACGAGCGGCGCTCGGGACGCCTAAGGACCCGCTATCAGATGAATCATTGAGGCCGGGCCGAAGACCCGGCCTCATTCAACTCAGGGCCGTGATTCGGCGTGCTCCACGCTCCTAGGGGTTCGGGGCGACGGTACGAGCGGAGGGAATGGGATTCGAACCCATGAGACCCCTTGCGAGGCCTAGCAATTTTCAAGACTGCCGCCTTCGACCGCTCGGCCATCCCTCCGAACCCCAAGGCTAGGCCTTCGAAAGAAGGCCCTATCGGGGTCATCGGCGGAGGGAGAGGGATTTGAACCCCCGAGGAGTTGCCCCCTACGGCATTTCGAGTGCCGCGCACTAGGCCAGCCTATGCGATCCCTCCAAGAGTGATATTCAGTTGTCAGCGGAGGGAGGGGGATTTGAACCCCCGAGGGGTTGCCCCCAACGGCATTTCCAGTGCCGCGCACTAGACCGGGCTATGCGATCCCTCCTGAGACACGGCCGACTTGAAGCCGGGTCCGGCCGTGTTTGGGATTGTCATAGTCTACGTCGCTCATGACCACGCTCCGTTCCGGTCACGACGAAGACGAACGTTGGATGCGGCTCGCCCTCGACCAAGCCCGGTTGGCTCTCGACAACGGTGAGGTCCCGGTCGGGGCTGTGCTGGTCGATCAGAGCGGAAGCCAGGTGGCAACCGATCACAATCGTCGGGAAGAATTTGCCGACCCCACCGCCCACGCCGAGATCCTGGTGATGTCGGCTGCGGCCCGGGCGGCGGGTGACTGGCGCCTGACCGGTCACACCCTCTATGTCACTCTCGAGCCGTGCCCGATGTGCGCCGGGGCCGCCGTGGCGGCGAGGCTCGGAGCCCTCGTCTACGGGGCAACCGATCTGAAGGCAGGAGCAGCCTGGTCGCTCTACAACATCCCCCAGGATGTGCGTTTGAACCATCGAACCGAGATGCGGCACGGCATTCTGGGCAAGGAATCGGGCGCGATCTTGTCCGGGTTTTTCGAGCGGCTCCGCTGATACCCTCTCAGGTGAGGGGGCGTTGGTCACCATCGGGCCCTGCGCGGCGGGGCACTGCGAACCGAGTCAGGTCCGGAAGGAAGCAGCTCTAAGCGGGCCGTCCCGGGCGCCGCAGTCCCGCCTGGTGGGAAGACGGCGCCTCCTCACTCTTTGCGGTTTGAAGTTTGAGGTTCGACGTTTGAGGTTGGACGTGCCTACTTAGTCTTCGAACCGGTCACTGCCGCCGAGGCACCCAAGGCGATGTAGGTGATGCCAGCCACCTTCTTCTGGACGCGGGCGAACCGTTCACTGCGGTTCAGGAGGTTTCCGATCATCCCCGACGTCATCGCGTACACGCCGTCGATGACGATTGCCACGGAAATGAAGAGCAGTCCCAGGAACATCACCTGTGTGGCGACCGATCCCCGGGCGGGAACCACGAATTGGGGAAGGAAGGCAAGAAAGAAGAGCGCCAGCTTGGGATTGAGGATGTTCACGACCACACCTCGCTTGAAAGCTCCGCGAGCCGAGGTCGCCCCTGGGAACTTGAGGGGGTTGCTGTCGTCGCGGTCCCGCAGGGTCTTGATCCCGAGGTACATGAGATACGCGGCGCCGGCGTACTTGACCACGGAATACGCCACCACCGAACTTGCGACAACGGCCGACAGACCCACGGCGGCAGCGGCCACGTGGAACAGCGCGCCGGTCTCGATCCCGAGCATCGATGCCAGGGCCATTCGCCGGCCACGGCCGATCCCGGTGGAGACGATGTAGAGGACCGCTGGTCCCGGAATCAGGACCAGGATCGCCGA
>JANMST010000482.1:0-3723 GCA_031389635.1 Acidimicrobiia bacterium
ACCGGGCCCGAACCTGGCTGCCTTCTTCGAGCTTGGCAGGATAGCGCCCGAGGCGCATGGTGCCACCCATTTCCGATACATCCTGCTGGCTCTCCATCAAGTCGATGACGGGATGGGCCGTCGTTGGATCGAACTCCGTCGAATTGGCGTCCTGATAGCCGAGCAGGTCACGGGCGATCTCGATCACCGCACATTGCAGGCCGAGGCACAATCCCAGGTAGGGGATGGCCTGCTCACGGGCAAAGCGAATCGCCTGAATCTTCCCCTCGACCCCCCTTGAGCCAAACCCGCCGGGAACAACGATTCCATCGAGACCCTCGAGATAGGTGGAGGCGAGAAGGCCCGACAACTCTTCCGACGGGATCCATCGAAGATCGAGGCGGCGTCCGTGGTGGGCGGCGCCGTGTCGGAGCGATTCGACTACTGACAGATAGGCATCCGGCAGGTCGACGTACTTGCCAACGATTCCGATCGTCACCGGTTTGGTGGCCGCAGCTGCCCGCTCGACCATTTCCTTCCACCGGGTCATGTCGGAAGGCCCGGTGGTAATCCCGAGGCGATCACAGACCACTGTGTCAAGTCCGCCCTGCCTGAGTATCAACGGCACCTCGTAGATGTCGCTGGCATCGGGGGCGGCGATCACTGCCTTGGGAACCACGTCGCAGAACAGAGAGATCTTGCGTCGGACCTGGTCGTCGATGGCGCGATCGGAGCGGACCACGATGACATCGGGATGAATTCCATGACTTCGCAACTCGGCCACCGAGTGCTGCGTCGGCTTGGTCTTCAACTCCTCGGACGATGCGATGAACGGAACCAGAGTGACATGGATGAACAGAACCGAGGCCCGTCCGACATCATTGCCGAACTGACGTATCGCCTCGAGGAACGGCAGGCTCTCGATGTCTCCGACAGTGCCGCCGACCTCGGTGATGACGACATCGACGTCGTCGCCGCCGACCTTGCGGATCCGCGACTTGATCTCGTTGGTGATGTGGGGAATGACCTGCACCGTGTCGCCCAGATAGTCGCCGCGACGTTCCTTCTGGATCACCGACAGATACACAGATCCGGCGGTGACGTTGGAAGTTCGACGGAGGTTCTCGCCGGTGAAGCGCTCATAGTGGCCGAGATCGAGGTCGGTCTCTCCCCCATCGTCGGTCACGAACACCTCGCCGTGCTGGAACGGGTTCATGGTGCCCGGGTCGACGTTGATGTACGGGTCCAACTTCTGATTTACAACGCGGAGACCGCGAGACCGAAGAAGACGACCCAGGGAGGCGGCGGTGATGCCCTTGCCGAGCGAGGAGACGACCCCACCCGTGACGAACACATACTTTGTCACGGGAGGTCAGAGTAACACGTGTTGCGCGGACCTCTGTACAACCCGCGCGACGCCTTTCTAGTTGATCCTCGTCTCGTGGCCGGCCCACACCTGTTCGCGCAGGACGAACTTCTGGATCTTGCCGGTGGAAGTCTTTGGAAGAGACTCGACGATGTCTACGACATCAGGAGCTTTGAACTTGGCGAGTCGAGTTTTGACATGTTCGATGATCTCGGCGGGGTCCAAGCTGGCACCGGGCTTGAGGACCACAAACGCCTTCGGTCTCTCCCCCCAATGATCGTGGGGCATGGCCACCACCGCACACTCGAGAACCGCTGGGTGACTGGCGATGGCCTGTTCTATCTCGATCGTCGAGATGTTCTCTCCCCCGGAGATGATTATGTCTTTGGCCCGATCGCGCAGTTCGATGTAGCCATCAGGATGCCAGACCGCCAGGTCTCCGGAGTGGAACCAGCCGCCCCGGAAGGCCCGGGCCGTGGCTTCGGGGTCGTCGTAGTAGCCAGCCATCACGTTGTTGCCCCGCATGACGACCTCTCCCATGGTTGCCCCATCGCGGGCGACGTCGTTCATGTCCTCGTTGACCACACGAATTGGATCCGCTCCCAGGTACGCAACCCCCTGGCGCGCCAGGAGCCTCACCGTTTGCTCCGGGTCGGCTCCCCACCCGTCTTGCACCTCGCAAACCGTGTAGGGGCCATAGGTCTCGGTGAGGCCGTAGACGTGGACGACATCGGCGCCGAGGGCGGTCATCTGGCCGATGATGGTGGGGCCCGGAGGAGCCCCGGCGGTCGTGACCGTGAAGGTACGCCGAAAAGGACGGGCCGCGGGATGGTTGGCAAGAGAGATCAGAACGGTGGGTGCGGCGTTGAGGTGGGTCACCTCTTTGTTGGCGATCAGTTCCCAGATCACCCCTGCATCAACTGCGCGCAGACAGACGTTCGTGCCGCCGATGCCGCTGATGGCCCACGTGGTGCACCAGCCGTTGCAGTGGAACATCGGCAAGGTCCAGAGGTAGACGGAGCCGGGGTGATGACGGGAGTGGACCAGCTCGGCGAGGGCATTGAGGTAGGCACCCCGGTGGGTGTAGACGACGCCCTTGGGCCGCCCGGTCGTGCCCGATGTGTAGTTGATCGATATCGGACGGTGCTCGTCGTCGACCCGGTAGGCGAGGGCTTCGTCACTCCCTCTGCCGATGAATTCCTCGTAGGAGGTGGTGCCATCTGGAATGCCGCTCCCGATGTCGTCGGCAACCACCACTTCGCGTAGACCGGTCAGCTCGGCGAGGTGTGGGGCAATCGCCGGAAACAACTCAGAGTCGACGACCAGGATCGACGCACCCGAGTGTCCGAGGATGTAGGCGATCTCCGAACCAGCGAGGCGGGTGTTGATCGCAACGAGCATGGCCCCGATCAGAGGGACCGCCGAATGGGCTATCAGCATCTCCGGGAGGTTCGGCATCAAATAGGCCACACGGTCGCCGGGGTCAATCCCTGAGGCAAGCAATGCCCGGCCGACCCGCGTGGTGGTCGCTTTGAACTCGCGGTAGGTCAGTTGTCGGTCGCGGTAGACGATCGCGACCTTTTCGGGAAAGACATCGGCCGCTCGCTCCAGCATCAACAATGGGGTCAGCTGGGTCACCGACGTCGGGTCGGGCCGGGGAATCGTCATTGGTTCTTCCATTCGGGCTTGCGCTTCTCGAGGAACGCTGACATTCCTTCCTGGGCATCAACTAAAGCCGCATTGGCGATCATCACCGACTTGGTGTGCTCGTAGGCCGAGTGCTGGTCGAGCTCGATCTGGGAGTAGAAAGCCTGCTTGCCGATGCCGACGACAAGCTGACTCGATCGAACGATCGCCTCAACGAGAATGTCCACAGTCGAATCGAGAGCGGCCTCCGGCACAACGCGGTTGACCAGTCCCCACTCGGCAGCTGTCGCTGCATCGATGAAATCTCCTGTCAGGAGCATCTCCATCGCTCGCTTGCGACCGATGGCCCGCGACAGAGGCACCATCGGGGTCGAACAGAACAGTCCGATCTTGACCCCTGGCGTTGCGAACCGGGCCGTGTCGGCGGCCACAGCCAAATCACACGAGGCCACCAGTTGACACCCGGCCGCCGTTGCCACCCCGTGCACCCGGGCGATGACGGGTTGGGGAATAGCCTGGACGGCTTCCATCATGTCCGTGCAGCGTTCGAAGAGGCGGGTGAGGAGGTCGATGTCGGCCCCGACCATTTCCAATAGATCGTGGCCAGCCGAGAACGCCGGTCCCTCGCCGGAGATCACCACCACCCGTGAGTCAGCGTCGATAGCTGCCAGGGCCTCGGTGACCTCTCCCATCATGCGAAGACTGAGCGGGTTCCGATGCTGGGGCCGATT
>JANMST010000004.1:0-6784 GCA_031389635.1 Acidimicrobiia bacterium
ACCCCAACCTATTCCACGGTCTGCTGGAGACGACCGGCGGGCCATGGCAGGTTGGTGCGTGAAGTCGATGGGCTGCGGCTTCTACTCGCCGACGAAGGACGCACCGACGGAGATACATAGATCACCGCCATACGAAAGGCACTTGCGAATGCCGACGCCAGCGATCTCCCGATCACAGTCGAGCACGTTGTCGCCATCCCGCGGACACGCCTCGGCAAGATGCCATTGATCCGCCACGGCTGACGACGACATGACCGTGACCACGGGGGCAAAACCTCAGCGACAGGCACAGGGCCGAACTCCCAGTGGAGCCTGTGGATCGCGTTGCTGATCGGGACGGGCGACGGTTACGACCGTTTGGTCACGGTCGCAGACAAGATCTTTCCGAAGCCGGCCTCCGCCGAAGGAAAGGGCTGCTGTGGCGCGCGGCTTGATTAGGACCGGCGTAGACGCCCCGCCTCCGGCCGACCATCCGCCCGCCGAATTTGAAGCGCGGTAGCTGGGCCGTGGCCGACCTCACCGCCGGGCTGGGCGCTTCCGTGGGGAAGGATGAGCCAGACCGGATCCACCAGATGGAAGCAGGGTGGCGACATGGGCGACATGATGTCTTACCAGTGGACGATCAAACAGCCCCGTCTTTGATGGCACCCTTCCTCTGCGATGGCTGATCGGAGCCTTGGAGAAAGGCCTCGGTGCGCCAAGCGGCGTGACGGCCCGATTCGCTCCTCGACCGCAAGACCCCTGGCGCGACCAAGGTGGGTGCTCCCGTGACGGATTCGAAAATGGGCTGGTTAGTTGTTCCCCATCATGCCGCTACCCATGTCCATCATCTGTTGGGCGCTGTCCATCATCGTCTGGCCCTGGCCCATCATCGCCTGGCCGGCGTCCATCATCGCCTGGCCGCCGTCCATCATCTCGCTCCCTTGCTGGGTCATGTCACTGTCACCCAGCTCCTCGCCCGTGTCCATCATCGCCTGGCCGGCGTCGATCATCGCTTGCCCGCGGTCGCCCATCTGCTGGCCGCCGTCCATCATCATCTGGCCTCCGTCGCGCATCTGCTCGCCGTTGTCGCGCAGCATCGTGCCAGCCTCACCATTCGAAGAGTCGTCATTCCCGCACGCAGCGAACGTCAACGCGACCGCCAGAACCGCAGCCGCCGCCACTACCAGCCTCCAACCGCGCATCACGTTTCTCCTCACTAGTAGTCACTAATTGAGGAGAGGTCGATAACCGAGTCGTCGGCCCCACCCTAGTTCTTGGATCTTCGAGTCAGAATACCAGTCGTCCTGCCACCCTCCCCGTCGACGTACAACACGTAGCGCTGAGGTTTGGGACCCTGGCGCTCTCGGGACCATGGACCCCATCAACGACACCAGCACTAGCCGCCGCTTGCACCTGCCAATGGTTGGCGAGAATGCTGGGATAGTGACGTGTGATGGCCGAGCCCGTCTCTAATGACGAAGCCTGGGCCCCCGGCCCGGAGGTACGGTCGACTTCTTCGCAACCCCACCTGGCGGGTGCCACGCGGGACCGGTCGAAACCGGACGAGATGCCTCGAGCACTATGGCAAACTGATCCGCACACATTCGTCCTCCATTTGAAGGGTGCTGTGAGCGCGATCCGTCCCTCATCGACCTCAGTCCGGCTATACCTCCTGCCCTGTCCGGCGGCTCACGATCGGGACCGACTCGTCGAACTGAGCCTGATTCGGGTCTTAAACCTGGCCGCCACCAAGCCCTTATCTGTTCGAATTCTTAGGAGCTGTCATGGTTAGGAAACCAGCCCGTCGATTGGTGGTCATTTCCGCCTTCGCCCTGTTGCTGCTCACCGCCTGCGGAGCCTCAGGGTCAAACACCACAACTACAGCCGGGTCCAACGCAAACCAGGGCGAGTTCACCTTCGGAGAGCCAGGAGACTCGGCCAACGCCGACCGCACTATCGAGATCGTCACGACCAACGACCTCGTCTTCAATCCGGCCGACCTGACGGTGACCGCCGGAGAGACGATCAAATTCCGCATCGTCAACGACGGAACCATCATCCACGACTTCACCCTAGGAGATGAAGCCACCCAGGAAGAGCACGAACAGGAGATGACCGAAATGGGCGGGATGGCACACGACCAACCCAACGCCATGACCGTCGCCGCCGGAGAAACCAAGGAACTCACGTGGACCTTCACCGAGCTTGGGACAGTCCTCATCGGCTGTCACCAACTCGGCCACTACGACGCCGGGATGAAAGGGCAGATCACGGTAGCGGCGTGAAACCGAGCTCCTCGATCAGGGCCATGGCGACGATCCTGGCATCCGTCGCCATGGTCTCGGCCTGTGTGCCTGACGGGGGTTCGGCCCCAGAAGCAACCCCGGACCAAGTGCAGGTGTCACGAGGCGAAGAGCTGTATCAGCAGTACTGCGCCTCGTGTCACCGAGCCGACCTGTCTGGTGATCCCGACTGGAAAACGCCCGATGAGGATGGGTCCTATCCCCCGCCCCCACACGACTCATCCGGCCATACCTGGCACCACTCCGACCGGGTCCTCGGCGCGATCATTCGAGACGGATCCGACTTTCCCCAATCGCGAATGCCATCGTTCGGAGACAAACTTAGCGACGACGACATCGGGGCCATCCTCGAGTTCTTCAAGGCCAACTGGGGCCCCGAAGAAAGGGAATACCAGCAACAGGTCAACGAGTAAGTCGCCGCAACCCCAGGGATGAACCATCCCAAAACGAGAGTGCGTTTCGTCCACGCCATCTGGGTAGGGGCTGCAAATCACGCTACTTTCCGGTGCGGAGGTGTAGAGACGGATGACCGAAACCACGTCCGTCCACCTACATTCCCGTGATAGAGCACACCAAGCCAAACTTCTCAGCGGTGGTGAGCGACTCTCTCCGATGGGCTTCCTCGAAGCCATGGGGGTCGACGTGAACAGCCGATGTCAACGCCCTTGCAAGGACATGATGCAGTTCATGCTCGACCGGTGAGCGACCTCATGTCCGGCTGCGAAGCTCAAGTCTGAATCGGACTTCGGTACCTGCAGTCAGGTGAAGGTGATGGCCTGAAACCGGAGCCGCACCTCTTTCATTTCGTGCACCCCGGCCACCGAGCGGATCACGGTTTCAGCGGTGACCATGTTCCGACCGGACCACATGCGGACCAACCATGCCAAACCCACTTTCTTGGGTCCCGGAAAGCCGTTTAGGAACACCCGATCCCAGGAAACCTCAACGATTGGGCGGGGTCCTTGGCCTCTTCCTTGTGAGGAACTAGGCCATCAAATCAGGGATTTGGCGGGCTGGCCAGGTCGAACAAACCCAGAATCACAAGGGTTTTCCATGGTGGAGGTGAGGGGATTTTAACCCCTGGCTTCTTCCGTGCGAGGGAAGTACCGCGCAAGCTCCTGACCAGGGGACATGGCAAACACCTCAATGGTGGCGGGCACTCTAGGTGCTAGTTGATTGTGGACAGTTATGGCGTCTTCGCAGTGTTTCGCGTCCAAAACGCGTCCTGGGAAACTTGCCTCCAAAAATCGTCGTCGAGCTGCCTGACGGCCGAAGACCGATGACACAAAATGAGAGTTGGGTATCTGCGGTCCTTACGCCAGGCGAAATCGAACCGGTAATGAGTCGCCGAATGGTTTCGGGGCGGTGCTGATGCTCGGTCACGGACATCAACCAAAGGCGAGAAGGTTGCCTGTGACGGCCATCGAGATCGGAGGGCCCGGTAGCCGCACCGAAACGGCCCAGGCATATTGCTGGTTATGGGCGGCCCAACAAGCGTCATCGAGAAGCGGGGCCTGACGGCCTGAGCTCACGACGGTCCGGATGACGGGTGTGATTATCAACACGGCATCAAACCGTCCGGGCACTAGGCAGGAATCCCAACAGCGCGCCGACAATGACCAGCACCTTTGGGAGCCGCTCGCTCCGGCTGACTCGGAGTGAACCCCCGAGCACCAACGTAGTTCCACCCCAGAGCGTTGGTGACCAGAAGAGGAGCGGCTACGGCTCATCGAGACGGAAGATCAGCTCGGCGAGATCTGTAGGAAGAAGCCGCCTCCGACTGCGGCTGCAGCTTCGCCGTCGGACGGCAACGGCTCTTGCGCTGTTCGGGCTGGCGGTGCACGCCGGACCATTTCGTCGGCAGGGTCACCCAATCCAGTCACCAATACGTCTGTACAACGAGACAAATCTCAGACCGACCGCGCGCATTTCGACCGTACGAGAGGAGTGGAACACCGATCGAGCCCTGAGCGATCTGAGACGATCCGCATCGATCTGAGTCGAACGATCAATGATTGGGAGAACAAGAGGATGATGGGCATGAAGAGACTGGTGCCGCACACGACAGTCGTATTGGCGGCAGCAACGCTGGTGGCGGTGGCCCTCGCGGTGCCGGCTTTAGGCGGTGGCGCCCAGGTCACCAGAGGTGACCTGACGGCCTTCGCTGATGGACCGAGCCTTGGCTACAGCGACGTAACCGGACGGGCGCAGATGGTCCGTACCAGCGACGGCACGACGATCGTAAGCGTCCAAGTAGCCGGCCTGACGCCGGGCGCCACCTACGGCTCGCACGTACACAACCAATCCTGCGGCGCTGGAAACGCCGGCGGACATTACAGCTTCGAGCATCCCGTGGTGGGCGGTGCTGGTCCCGGAACCAGCGAGATCTGGCCAGGGCCCTTCACCGCCAATGCCGGCGGCCACGCCAATGGCAACGTGGCAGTTGGCGAGACCGCCGGTGTCACAGCGGTTTCGGTGGTGATCCACGCGCCAGGGGGACAAAAGATCGCCTGCGCCGATTTGAGCTAGCCAGCCACAGGGTGCGGAGCCCCGCCAAATCCCGGTGATGCTCCGCACCTGGCAGGCTGGCCGAGACCCCGCCCCGCTTTGAACAAACTATCAGGAGCGACAACACGCCGATACCTCGACCGCGACACCCCGACAGACTTGGTCTGATCGGCTCACTCGTGACCATGCCCGAGCACGGGCTTGCTGCGCTGTGCACCGTCCTCTCCGAGCGAGCCGCGCCAATGACTGAGACGGAGCAGTCGACCGGCGAGGAACGACAGCGCTGGATCGAGGGAATGCCACAGGCGGGTTTCCATCTACTTGAGTCATGGAAGGGACCTTCGGGTTATGAGACCGACATCCCCTCGGCCGCTGAACTGGGGAAACGCGAGAAACGCCTGCACACGCACGGTTTTTGCTTGGCGTCACTTCGCGTCATTTCCCCTGCCACCGCATCCTCTCGCGCGATGGATGCGCGAAGGAACAACCCTCCCATCGCGACAGAGACGACTCTGTCTCTCCTCCCGATGGCCTTCGAGTTCGCACACCGGCTTGGCTGTTCGCGCTCATCCGCTCACGATCTCCCCGCCGCTGCCATCGAGGTCACGCATCGACCTCAGGTTCGCCTCCACCGGACACCTCAGCGCCCCCCCGGGGCCTCCACGGCTAGGTAGTCAGCTGACCCCAGACCTCAGAATTTGGTGCCTCCAGAGATGAGAAGGGGGCTGAGAGAAGCTATTTCGATCTTGACGTGACGACCCGAGCCGGTCACGGCGAAACAGCCGTTCACCTCGATCACCAGGTTCCGTTCGACGACTTCGATGCGAATCTTTTCATGGAGATTGTCGTCATAGGTGCTGATCACCCGGGTCGTACCCTCCGGGTCCACGGTCAGTTCCACAGGGATGCCGCTGGACAGATCGATTCGATCGAACTCCCCGACCTCCCTCGCCTCCGAACAATGGTCCCTGACCACGACACACAGGCCGAGACAGCATCAGCAGACCGAGGCTCATTAGAGCGATTCGACTGTTCGCAAGGTACCACCTCTTGGGGTTGTGGATGTCCCCGGCTCAACCTCAGCCGGGACGAAGAGCCGATGCGAGCCACCAAGTTGGTTGTTCGAACTTGCGGGCCACATCCGATACTCATCCCGACACCCGCTCAGGAGCCAGCTGACGAGAACTCGGCGTCATCATGAGACTCCGCTTCTTGGCGAACACCACGCCGAGTGCAAAGAGAATCCAGATGCCGGACCTGACCCAACCCAGCACATCGGCGTCGGTGCCGGTGAACATCGGAGAGATAAATTCGCCGGAGATCGCGTTGTTGGCGGCATGCATGATCATTGCCAGCAGGACGCTTCCACCTGTTCCAACCACCAACCATGCGAAGACGATGCTCGCGGCGAGGATCAAGACCACATCAGCCGCCGGGATCTCACCGGCGAAGAACAGTGGTGCATGCCAGAAGACATGGATCACCCCGACAGCGAGAGCGGCGATCTCCGGCTCATCAGCTTGGAGAGCGCGAATCCTCTAAATCCGGGCTCCTCCCAAGGCCCAAACATCGGAATGAGCAGGACGAGCAAGAATGTGATTGGGATCTCAGTCCAGGCGACGAGCTGGGCGCCGGTCGGCCTCGGTGCCCCCAGTGCCACGGTTGCCACTGCAGCGGCGATCGCTGCCGCGGCCGGAAGCCCGATGGCTGCGGCATACCACTTCCAATTCACTCGCCACTTCGTCATCTGGCGAAACATGTCACGAATACCGGACCGACCTCTCGTCATCGACAAGACGACGACGGCCGCGAAAAACGGACCAGACCCGAGGGGATCTCCAATGACGGGTATCAGCGCCCACGAGAACGCGTATGCCAGGGCGATGAATGTTGCCAGGGGATGATCCCTAACGAATCGTCGGATCAGATTCCCTGACATTGGCTCGGTGAGTGTCGGTTCAGAATGTCTCATAGTTTTCCTTGCAGGGGTA
>JANMST010000045.1:0-3800 GCA_031389635.1 Acidimicrobiia bacterium
CCGACTTCCGATTCTGGATCGCACTTCACGAGGCAACCCATCGGGCTCAGTTCGTGGGCGTGCCCTGGATCCGCGGTTATTTCTTGAGCATCGACGACCTCGGCCACCAGACGGCCGATCCTTCCAGGGGTCGGGGCAGCCGACCCGACGAGTTCGGTGACGAGGCTCAAGAAATAACCGCGGATCCAGGGCACGCCCACGAACTGAGCCCGATGGGTTGCCTCGTGAAGTGCGATCCAGAATCGGAAGTCGGAGGGTTTGAGCTGCTGCTGACGCTCCAGCGCAAGGACGTTGGCGCCAACCACCGCCACTACGTCGCCCTTGTCACCCGTCGGAAGGACCAACTCGTATTGGCCAAGTACCCGGCGAGCGAGGAACCCGAGCAGAGCGCCGGTCTCGATGGCCACAACCTGTCGGGCCACAATGCTGGGCGCTCCTTTGGAACCGGACTCTTCGAGTTTCTCGGCGATTTTGGACTCGATCGGTGCCAGGAGGTGGGAGAAGGTGGCCAGGTTGCGGTGAGCCCAGTCCGACCGGCTGACGACCAGGACATCAGGATCGCCGGGCGTGACGAGGCCGGTTTCGGCCGTCACCATCTCAGCCGCCCGCTTGACGATGTCCGGCAGAGTGTTCTGCAGTTGGGCGCTGTGGTAGGTGTCAGCCAGCGGATATGTTCCTGCCACTCGATTGGCCACCGGCGTAGCTAGCGACCAGTTGATCGTGCCTGTAGGCGATCCGCTCACCGGACGATGCGATAGCGGTTGCGTACGACTCTTGTGAAGTACTGGATGACCGTGACGATTACGACCAGGGCGGCCAGGACCAGAAGAGTCGGGATGAAAAACCGATAGGTCCAGTCGGGATTGGTCTCCGGTACCGGGGTGGTGTCGACGGGAACCGCCGGCTCGATGGTGACGGCGGGGGCGGTCGCTTCGGTGGTGCCGGTCCCCGTGCCTGCCTCGCCCGTGCCGGCCTCACTGGTAGTCGTCGCCGCGAGAGGCAGCGAGAGAAGTGCGACCACGGAGATCCCGAGGGCAACGGCGACAAGGCGACGAGCCATGGGGTGAGCCTAACGGGGGTCGATCACGGGAGCGAGCTACCGACCCACAGGCCGATTCGGTTTAGGGCCGATTCGGTTCTAGGCCTCGGTTCGGCCGAACCCCGGGCTAGGGATTGCCGCGCTCGTGGTCGATAGCCGCTCGGAGACGGGCCAGGAACTCCGGTGGCGGTTCCTCCTGGAGACGTAGGCGGATAACGACGCGCAATCGCTCTTCGAACCCGTAGGCAGCCTCGCAGCCGCCGCACGCCTTGAGGTGGCGTCGAACCCTCCAAGCCCCAAATGTCGAGAGTTCTCGATCGAGATAGCCGTAGACGTCGTGGAGGGCGTCATCGCAGTACTTGCTCATCTTCGCTCGATCATTTCGGGCTCGCCCCTGGAGATTGCTCATGGTTCGAGAGTCTTGGGGGTCTAGTCGGTTGGCGTCTCATGACGGCCCTCGTCATTCTTCTGCCTTTCCGTCTTGTGTCCCTGTCACCAGTCCACGTTGCCTGGCAAAGTCCCACAACGCTCGCTGGAGGGCCTTTCTTCCCCGATGGAGCCGCGACATGACGGTTCCGATCGGAATGTCGAGGATTTCTGCGATCTCCTTGTAGCTGAATCCTTCGAGATCAGCCAGCAAAACCACCATTCGAAAGCTGTCCGGGAGCGCCTCGATCGCCTCTTTGATATCCGACTCGATCAATCCGTCGAGAAGCTGATCCTCTGCCGAGCTCGCAGGTCCGGTTGAGGTGTCGCGGTTCATCCGGCGGAAGAGGTACACATCCTCAAGGTCGCCCAGATCGGTCTCCTGTGGCCTCCTGGTGTCACGCCGGTAGTTGTTGATGAAGGTGTTGGTGAGGATCCTGTACAGCCACGCCTTGAGGTTGGTCCCGGCTTCGAAGCTGTCGTAGGCCCGATACGCCTTGAGGAACGTCTCCTGGGCGAGGTCCTCGGCATCGGAAGGATTGCGGGTCAGACGCATGGCCGCCCCATAGAGTTGCGACGCCAGCGGCATGGTGTCGTCCTCAAAAGTACCCCGGTCGGCCATGTCCCCAGGACGGTAGACGCCCCCGGACCCTCGTTCTCGCGCATCAAACGCGGGCCAGGGCCAGCGTTTGATGCGCGAGAACGGCGGAGAGAGCCGGAGAGGGGATTTGAACCCCTGACCTGCGCATTACGAATGCGCTGCTCTGCCAACTGAGCTACCCCGGCGGTGACCCGATGTTAAAGGCTCACTCGCTCCCCAAGGACGTGAACAGTGACGCCAACACGGGCGTTGCCCGGAGGTTGCCGGCGAGGTCGACGACTGCATCAAGGACCAATTGGGCATTGGCCACGGCTCGGGCCGGCGGCACGATGGTGAGCGCCTGCAACGGCACGTCCCGGTTTCGAACCGGCCCGCCGAGCTGCAGCGAAGCCCCGTCGGCGTAGAAGGACGCCAGGATTTCGAGACCCCCGGCCAACAGAGACTGAGTGGCGCGCTTCTTGGCTCGGTCCCGGGCTTCGGCGGTCCCCTCATCGCCGGCGAGGTCGGTGGACAACGGTTCGAGCGTGGCCAGCATCTCCTCGGCCAGGGCAAATGCGTCGCCGGGACGGGCAGTCACCCGCTCGGGCAGCGACAACCATGCCTGCCGGACCCGTGCCACCTCCGGTCGGGTGGCCAGCGCCAGGGCCAGGCCGGGTCTCCCCCCCGCCACCATGGCCGCCACCCGCGCCGCCTCTGGCCCGATCCCCCGGTCGACCAAGGCCTGGGTCAACTCCTCGTCAGGAACCCGACCGAAGTGAACCGTCCGGCAGCGACTGGCGACGGTCGGCGGGAAATCGTCCTCTGACTCGGCCACGAGCAGGAAGATGACTGGCGCAGTCGGCTCCTCGAGCGTCTTGAGCAGAGTGTTCGCCGCCTGTTCGGTCATCAACCCCGCATCCTCGAAAAGGAACACCCGTCTCGGGGACTCCACCGGCGAGAGGGCCGCCTGAGAGACCACTCCCCGGGCCTGGTCGACTCCCAGGCTGGTCCGACCATCGGGCTCCACCGAGACCAGATCGGGATGATTGCCCGAGGCCACCCGGCGACAAGACCTGCAGGGTTCCTCATGGGCGCCGTCTTCGGGACACAACAGCAATCTGGCGAATTCCCTGGCAACCGTTGCCTTTCCGACCGACCCCGCTCCGGTGAAAAGGTAGGCGTGACCAGGTACCGCCATTTCGGCCCGGAGAAACTCGACTATCTCTCGATGCCCGATGACGGCATCGAATCCCACTGAGGGCAGCCCCGTGATCGGTCCCGACTCAACCACGGACATCATCGATCAGCTTCAATATCTGCTCGGCGACCGCGACGGGTTGGTCAACAACCTCGATCAGCCTCACTCGATCCGGTTCGGCCGAGGCAAGGGTTCGATAACCGTCGAGAACGTCCCGGTGAAAATCATCGCTCTCTCCGCCAATGCGATCGGGATCGCCCTGACGGGAAAGGCCGGTGGCGGTGTCCACCATCAGGACCACCACGAGATCCGGCAGTAGCCCTCCTACGGCCAGTTCGTTCACGATCCGCACCGGTCCGATCCCGAGGCCTCGGGCGGCTCCCTGATATGCCAACGAGGAGTAGAGCGACCGATCCGAGATCACGAAACTGCCCCGGGCCAGGGCGGGAGCGACCATCTCTGCTACCACCTGGGCACGTTGGGCGGCATACAACATCGCTTCCGCCCACGCGGTCATGTCGTGCCAGTGAAGAAGCAGACGGCGCACTTCCTGGCCG
>JANMST010000047.1:0-16327 GCA_031389635.1 Acidimicrobiia bacterium
GGATTGCATGCAGCCTGAAGATCTCTCCCAACTCAACGTTCCTTCCGATCCGCAGATTCATCCCGAGGGTGTCAGGACCGCCTTTGTTCTCACCCGGATGGATCTCGAAGAGGATGGTTACCGGCGCCAGATCCATGTCCATGATGGAGACGCGGTCCAGCAATTCACCACGGGCCAGATCGATGGCGTGCCCCGCTGGTCGCCCGACGGCAAACAACTCGCCTTTCTGCGCGCCACCGACGTCAAGAAGCCGATATCGCAGGTGGCCGTCATGCCGGTCGCAGGGGGTGAGGCCCGTTTGCTGACCAAGTTCGACCTCGGGGTCGAGTACTTCACCTGGTCGCCCGATGGCCGCTGGATGTGCGTTGTGGCCAAGTCGTGGGCTTCCGAACTAGCCGACCTCACAGACGAAGAGCGAGGGCGGCGGGCCAAGCGGATCACCACCTTTCCCTATCGCTTCGACAACCGGGGATGGCTTAACGATCGCAACCGCCAACTCTGGCTGGTCGATCCAAGCGGGGGTGAAGAGCCCCGGCGCCTCACCGACGGTAACTATGACGAAATGTTTCCGGCCTGGCATCCCGATAGCGACAGGATCGCCTTCGTCACCGACCGCGGCGCGAGAGGCGGGCTCGACCCGGGCAGCGATGTTTTCGAGGTCGCCCTCGATGGTCGCCTGACCCGCCTGGTCGACCGGGGTGGATGGTTGCTTCCGGTCTACTCACCTGACGGTGGCCTTCATCTGATCGGCGACCTCAGTACAGACTATCCACGCCTGGCGGGTCTCTGGAAGGTCGGGTCGGATCGCTCCGTGGTGAACGTCTTCCCGACGCTGGATCGTTCGATCATCGCGTTAGGAGGCGGACTGCCGGCACTCCCGAAATGGCACGACGCCGCCATCTACAGCGTCGTCGAGGACTCCGGCCGCATCGAGATCCAGAAGTTCGCTCCCGACGGGGCCGGTGAGGTGGTCGTGTCGGGTGACCGCATCGTCACCGGTTTCGACATCGGGCCGGATGGTCGGGTGGTGGCGTCGGTGTCGTCGACCACCGAGCCCGGTGAGATCATTTCGGTCCTCGGCGCCGACGAGCAAAGACTCACGTTCTATTCGATGCAGGGTGGTCTCGTGGTCCGGCCGACCGAGCACTTCCGCACGCCGTCGGATGGTGAAGAGCTCGATGTTTTCGTTCTGACCCCGGAGGGGGAAGGACCGTTTCCGGTCCTTCTCAACATCCACGGCGGGCCTGCCGCTCAGTATGGGTTCGGCTTCTTCGACGAGTTTCAGGCCTACGCCGGTGCTGGTTATGCGGTCGTGGCCACCAACCCGCGAGGCTCCTCCGGGAGGGGCCTCGACTTCACCAGGGCAGTGGTCGGCGACGCCTGGGGGGTCGTTGACCTGGCCGACATCAACGCCGCCCTCGAGGCCGCTCTGAGTCGTTTTCCCCAACTCGATCGCGATCGGATCGGGATCATGGGGGGGTCGTACGGGGGATACATGACGGCCTGGGCCATCGCCCACGACCAGAAGTATCGATCCGCCATCGTCGAACGGGCACTCCTGTCGTTCCCGTCGTTTGCCGGCACCTCCGACATCGGCCCGTTCTTCGGTCCCAACTACATCCAGACCACCGACCTGGTTCCGATGTGGTCGAAGAGCCCTCTCTCGTTGGTTGACCAGGTCCGCACCCCAGCGCTGATGATCCATTCCGAAGAGGACTTCCGCTGTCCGATCGAACAGGCCGAGCAGTTCCTGGTGGCCCTCTGGCAGAACAACGTTCCGGCCGAGATGCTCCGCTTCCCCGGAGAAGGCCACGAACTCTCCCGCAGCGGCACACCCAAACACCGGGTAGAACGCTTCCAAGCCATCCTCGCCTGGCACGACCGGTACTTGAAGTAAGTCCCGGGGGTCGCGTTCGGCGTGGGTGTGTTGAACCGAGACGCCAGACGCCAGACGCCAGACGTAAAACACTCCAAGATGGTTCAATCGCTTCGAGGCCGTGGCACTCTCAAAGAACCTACGGCTAACCCGTTCGTGATGGCGGGGCCGTTTGGCGTCTTGCGTCTAGCGTCTCGGTTTCCAGCGCACCACGCACCACGTAAGACGCACCACTTTTCCTCCTGTACCCTCCCCCCATGGAGACGTCGAAATTCATATGGATGGACGGGGCCATGGTTCCGTGGGAGGACGCCACCGTTCATGTCCTGTCGCATGCCCTCCATTACGGCACCGGCGTTTTCGAAGGGATCCGGGCCTACGAAACTCCGGATGGCACCGCGATTTTCCGCCTGCCCGAGCACATGGCTCGCCTGCACCGCTCGGCCAAGGCCTATGGGATCCCGCTCGCCCACTCGGTCGATGATCTGGTCGAGGCGGCCCGCCAGATCATCACCGTCAACGAACTCGAGGCTGGCTACATCCGGCCGCTGGCTTTCCACGAACTCGGTGCGATCGGGCTCAATCCGGCCGCAGCGACGATTAAGACCATCATCGCCGCGTGGCGGTGGGGCACCTACCTTGGTGACGAAGGCGTTGCCAAAGGCATCAGGGTGCGAGTCTCCTCGTGGCGCCGAATTCATCAATCGAGCTTCATCCCCATCGCCAAAGGCACCGGTCAATATCTCAATAGCGTTTTGGCCAAGCAAGAGGCAGTCGCCACCGGATACGACGAGGCTCTCCTGCTCAACATGGACGGCAACATCTCGGAGGGCTCCGGTGAAAACCTGTTCCTGGTGCGGGAAGGTGTGCTGCTGACGCCGCCGATAGCGTCGGGGATCCTCGATGGAATAACCCGGGCATCAGTGGTTCAACTTCTGTCGGATGAGGGCGTCACGGTCCGCGAGGCAACCCTCACGAGAGGCGATCTCTACGCCGCCGACGAGTTGTTCTTGACCGGAACCGCCGCAGAGGTCACGCCGATTCGCGAGGTAGACGACAGGCCGGTTGGAAAGGGCGAGCCAGGCCCGGTCACTCGTCGAGCGCAGGATCTGTTCGCGCAGGCTGTGACTGGCAAGCTCCCGGCCTACCGATCATGGCTGACCTACACATGAGACTGGCGGTAGGGCACGGGGCCCCCCGCCCAATGGAAGGCGCTGATGGGCCAGCAACCGAACGTTGACATCAACTTGTCGGACTTACCCCGCCCGATTCCCGACACCGATCCTCCTCGTCGCTGGAGCCCGACCAGGCCCGGCGTCATCGTCAGCCCCGACCAGATGCCCTGGGGAGGGGCTTTCGGTACTCCCGGCCCCGACACCGGCTGGGCTCTCAAGCTGGTGAGGGCGGCCGACCTTCCCGAGCGCACCGATGCATTGGAGTTGGTCCTCGCCGCTCTCATGGCAGCCCGCGCTTCGCATTTCGGTCGGGCGCCGGTGCCTGAAGATCTTGAAGTGGCCAAGACCTTGGCCGGCTTCGGAGAAGGCCTGCCTGCCGACTTCGTCGCAAGGCGAGAACGATGGATCCAGGCGACGGCCCATGAGCCTTCGCCGGGGCGAACGGCCGTGTCGGAGATTCTCCCGGACCTGCTCGAACTGAAACCGGATCAGATCAAGCGCAGGTTACGGATCATCGGCGAGTGACCTTCCGGTACATCACCGGAGAGGTCGTGCCGATCGCCGACCGCGCGGCCGCGGCGTCGATGCCGCAGTATCACCTTCTCACCTGCTTCGGGTGCGGTCCCGACAACCCCGACCGTCTCGGGGTCGAACCGAGGCTGGACGGGGACAAGATCGTCGCCGAGTTGAGTTTCCCTCCCAGGTTCGAAGGCGGCCCGGGAGTCGTCCACGGCGGCGCCACCGCCGCGTTCTTCGACGACCTGATCGGCTTTGTGGCGATGGCTCACATGCTTCCGGCCGTCACGGCCCGCCTCGAGATCAACTATCTCCAGCCGATGCCAATCGGAGTGACCATCCGGGGGGAGGCCTGGCTCGCCTCTCGAAGGGGACGCAAGCTCTTCACCGAGGCGATAGGGCTAGGCCCGGAGGGACAGACCTATGTCGAGGTCCAGGGTCTGTTCCTCGGAGTCGGGATCGAGCATTTCGCCAAGGCTCTCGAGGGGGCAGCCATCCCGATGTTCGAGCAAGGCGAGTACTACCCCTGAGCGGGAATGAGCCGGGCTTGCCTCTCTCCGGTTCCGTCTACCGTTTGAGCCATGAAGATCGTTCGATTCAAAACGGGCCATGACATTGCTTACGGCCTGGCCGAAGCGGCCGGAGTCACCGTCTACCAGGGCTCGCCGTTCGTCGCCTGGGAAGCTACCGAGACCATGGTTCCCTGGGAAGCCGTCCAGCTCCTCTCGCCGGTGATTCCGTCCAAGGTGGTGGCGGTGGGGCGCAACTACCTCGAGCACGCCGAGGAGTTGGGTAATCCGTTGCCCGAGGAGCCGATGATCTTCCTCAAGCCGGCCACGTCGGTGATCGGGCCGGACGTCTCGATTGTCCTCCCGACGTCTCAGTCTCAGAACGTTCACCACGAAGCGGAGCTAGCCGTAGTGATCGGTCGCGTCACCAAGAACGTGGCGGCCGAGGACGTCGGGAGCTACATCTTCGGATACACCGCAGCCAACGATGTCAGCGCTCGCGATCTTCAGAAGAAGGATGGCCAATGGGGAAGGGCCAAGGGCTTCGATACCTTCTGCCCGCTCGGTCCGGTGATCGAGACGGAGCTCGACCCGCTCGAACGGCTGGCGGTGATCTGCCGGGTCAACGAGGAGATCCGCCAGGCAGGATTCACGACCGACATGGTCTTCGGAGTTGCCGAACTGGTCGAGTTCATATCGAGGGTGATGACCCTTCTTCCCGGCGACGTGATTCTGACCGGCACCCCTTCCGGAGTGGGGCCGATCAAGCCCGGTGATGTCGTGGAGGTCGAGGTGGACGGAATCGGGGTCTTGTCCAATCCCGTCATCGCCGGCCGATGACCACTCGTCTCCGCATCGCTCCATCACCGACTGGGTCGATGCACGTCGGGACCGGGCGCACCGCCCTGTTCAATTGGCTGTTCGCCCGTCACACCGGCGGGACCTTCATCGTCCGGATCGACGACACCGACGATGAGCGCAGCGACCCTCTGTTCGAAGCCGACATTCTCGATGGCCTGCGCTGGCTCGGGTTGCAGTGGGACGAAGGGATTGCCGTCGGCGGTCCCCATGGGAGCTATCGCCAGTCGGATCGATACCCTCGTTATCGGGAGGCCGCCGAAGTACTCGTCGCCGAGGGCACGGCCTACCCCTGCTTCTGCACCCCGGCAGAACTCGACGAACGTCGCAAGCAGGCCGAAGCCGTCGGAAGACCGCCCGGATACGACGGACGCTGCCGTACGATCGAGCATTCGGTGGCCACCGCTCGGCGCGCGGCAGGTGAGACCGCGGCAATCCGCCTGGCGATCGCGAGACCGGGAGCGACCGAGTTCACCGATCTCATTAGGGGTGAGATCCGGGTTGAGCACGACAACCTCGACGACTTCGTCTTGCTGCGATCCGACGGCCGACCCACATACCACCTCGCCTCAACAGTCGACGACGTCGACTACGAGATCACCCACGTTGCCCGGGGCGAGGACCTGCTCCCCTCGACGCCGCGTCACATCCAACTGACGCTGGCTCTGGGTGCTGAGGTGCCCATCTACGCACACATCCCGTTGATCCACGGAACCGACGGCAAGCGTCTCTCCAAGCGGCACGGGGCCAAGGGAGTGATCGAGTATCGCGAGGCCGGATATCTCCCGGAGGCACTGGCCAACTACTTGTGCCTATTGGGATGGTCGCCCGGGGAGGATCTGACGGTCTTCCCGCTGTCGCTCGCAATCGAACGATTCGAACTGTCTGCTGTGTCCAAGAACCCCGCAGTTTTCGATCTCGCCAAGCTCGATTGGATGAACGGTGAGCACGTCCGAGCACTACCACCGGAGGAGTTTATGGCCAGGGCGGAGCCCTTCATCGAAAGCGGGCTCGGTCACGAGTTGACCCCGGAGCAGCGAAGCCGATTTGTCGAACTGGCTCCGCTTGTTCAGGAGCGCACCAAGCTGTTGTCCGAGATCGCTAGCCAGGTTCGGTTCCTATTCGTCGACGATGTCGAGTTCGACGCTGATTCGTGGACCAAGGTGATGACTGCAGAGGCCGGTCCGGTCCTCGACGCCGCCGTGGCGAGGTTGACCGAGCTGGGAGATTGGACGGCCGCCGAGATCGAGGCCAGCCTGCGGGCGATGCTCGACGAACTGGGCCTCAATCCGCGCAAGGGGTTGCAGCCGTTGCGAGTGGCGGTCACCGGCTCGACCGTGAGCCCGCCTCTCTTCGAATCGATGGCGGTCCTTGGCAGGGACGTGACCGTCCAACGCCTGAACACTGCGCGATCGCGCCTTTTGGGTTGATGCTGGAGCGGGCACGGCTAACTGATCGGTAGCCCCGACGGGATTCGAACCCGCGTTTCCGGCTTGAAAGGCCAGCGTCCTAGGCCGCTGGACGACGGGGCCAACGCCCCTCAATGGTAAAGGCCCCCGAGCCACCCCCAACCAACCCGAAACCTAAGGTTATAGGCCGCGGTTTCAGCGGCAGATTGCCTTGAGATTCGGAGCGAACCGCACGGACTGGCAAACCGCGACGTGATAAGCCGTGGTTTCCGCGGTCTATAACCTTAGGTTTCGGGTCCCTCCATGGCTTCGATCTTGGCGAGTCGTCTGCGGTGGCGGGGTTCCCCGGTGAATTCGGCCGCGAGGAAGGCCCGGGTCAGGTCCTCGGCCAGAGCGGTTCCGATAACCCGCGAACCCAGGCAGAGGATGTTGACATCGTCGTGTTCGACCATCTGATGAGCCGTGTAGATGTCGTGGGCGACACCGGCCCTGATTCCTCGGACCTTGTTGGCGGCCACACAAGCTCCGGCCCCCGATCCGCAAATGAGCACCGCTCTAGTGGCTTTCCCATCCAGGACCGCCCGGGAAGCGGCCAATGCGGTGTCCGGGTAGTCGACCGGTTCGGTGTCGTGGGTGCCGAGGTCGAAGACGGCATGGCCCTCGTTGGCCAGGAATTTGGCCAGATGCTGCTTGAGTTCGAATCCGGCATGGTCAGCGGCGACAGCGACTCGCATGTTGCTCTGGACGGTACACCACCCAGGTTTGGCTGGTCCGGCCGTAAGATCGACTGATGCCCGAGATCACCGTAGAGGGCGGGCACCAGCTCCGCGGCACCGTTGGAGTCTCCGGCGCCAAGAACGCCGCACTCAAGGAGATGGTCGCCGCCATCCTCGCCCCTGGGCGACATCAACTCACGAATGTCCCCCAGATCCACGACGTCACGTTGATGGGTGACGTCCTCACCCATCTCGGGTGTCACGTTCGCCGCGAGAACGGTTCACTGTGGCTCGTCACTCCCGAGGAGCTGATACCGGAGGCTCCCCTCGATCTCGTCCGACAAATGAGGGCATCGATCGTCGTTCTCGGGCCCCTGCTGGCCCGCTGCGGTCAAGCCAGGGTTGCCCTTCCCGGCGGGGATGACCTTGGGGCTCGGCCCATCGACATGCACCTCGAAGGTTTGCAACGAATGGGTGCCTCCTTCCGCCTCGTTCACGGCGTCCTTGAAGCTCAGGCCGAGGGTGGTCTGGTCGGGGCCGAAGTCGAACTGTCCTTCCCATCGGTCGGTGCGACCGAGAATCTCATGCTCGCCGGAGTCCTCGCCAAAGGTGAGACCAGCATCGTCAACGCCGCTCGCGAACCGGAGATCACCGACCTGGCCGAGCATCTCGTGACGATGGGGGCATCGATCGCTGGCGCCGGCACGCCCATCATCCACATCGAGGGAACCTCCGACCTCTCGCCTGTTCAACATCGTGTGATTCCCGACCGCCTCGAGGCTGGTACGTTCGCTGCCGCCGCGGCGATAACCGGCGGAGACGTGACGATCACCGGATGCATCCCCACCCATCTGCGGATGGAACTCGTCAAGCTCGAAGAGGGAGGGTGCGAGGTCGAGCGGGGAGACGGATGGCTTCGAGTGCACGGTCCGGAACGGCCGAAGCCTGTCGACTTCGCCACTCTTCCATATCCCGGCTTTCACACCGACATGCACCCGCAGATGGTTGCGTTTCTCACCGTCGCCGACGGAACCTCAATCGTCACCGAGAATCTCTACGACGCCCGATTTCGATATGTCGGGGAGCTTGCCCGAATGGGTGCCGACATTAGGACCGAGTCCCAGCACGCAGTAATCAGGGGTGTAGCCGAGCTTTCCGGCTGTCCGGTGCTTGCCCCGGACATCAGGGCGGGAGCGGCGCTGGTCCTTGCCGGCCTCCGTGCCGACGGCGTCACTGTCGTTGGCGACGCCCAGCACATCGATCGCGGGTATGAAGATCTGGTCGGCAAGCTGAGCAACCTCGGGGCCGTCATCGATCGGCGTGACTTCTAGCGTGCTGGCCCGGATTGTGGCCGCCGTCCTGGCCACGACAACACTGACTGCTACGACAACGTCGCCGGATTCGGTGACCCCTGAGCCACAAGCTCTCTTCGCCGATCGGATCGAGGTGGTCGCTCCCGACGGGGCTCTCCTTCGGATCGGCGACGATGTTTTCGAAGGCCCTCTGGTGATCCTTCCTCGAGGAGACGGCGTTACAGCCATCGAAGCTTTGGCTCCGGAGGAGTATCTGCTTGGCATCAGGGAGGTCCCGTTCGCCTGGCCCGACGAGGCTCTGAAGACGCAGGCCGTGGCGGCCCGCACCTATCTCGCCTTCACTCTCGCCGGCGGCCGAACGGCGACCGGTCGAGAGCATGGCTACGACATCTGTGCCACCACGGCTTGTCAGGTCTACGCAGGGGTGGCCGGCCTCTCGTCGGCCGACGGGGTCCGTTGGCGGCAGGCCATCGCAGCCACCGCTGGGGAGATCCTCCTCTTCGACGGACGCCCGGTCCAGGCCTTGTACAGCAGCACCGCCGGCGTTCGCACCCGCGAATCCGAAGACATATTTCCCGGCCTCGATGTGCCGTATCTGGCGGCGGTGGATTCCCCGGGTGAAGACTCGCCCTTCGTACGGTGGTCGTTCGCAGTGAGCCGTCGTGATATGACCGCCCTGCTCGATCACGCCGGCCTGCTAAACGGTCCTTTGGAATCGATCAGGGTGGCGACTACCAGCGATGGTGGAGGGCCGTGGGAGGTTGTCGTCACTTCGGGAGGAACGCAGGAGCGGGTTGCGACATACCGATTTCGAACCCTGATGAACAACGCCGCTCGCGACCTCATGCCAGGGAGATTGCCGGCCAACCGGCCGGACGGAAAGCGCTACCCGCAGACCGTCTTGTCCGGCACCTTCTCGATCCGGACTGACTCCGAGATCACCTTCCAACCGGGGACCGGTCCGGTCTGGTCGCCGAACCGCTACGTCTTCTCGGGCCAGGGTTGGGGGCACCAGGTCGGCATGAGTCAATATGGAGCGCTGGCCATGGCGAACCGTGGATCTGCCTACCCCGACATCCTCGCCCACTTCTACGGCGGCATCCGGCCCGAGCAGGCAGCGGCCTGGCTGCCCGATGAGATCTTGGTGGGCCTCGTTATCGGCGCCGAAGAAATCACCATCACAGCTGAGGAGGGCGCCAACGTGTTGATCGACGGCGAGCAGGTGGCGCCAGCCGAAATGGGTATCTGGCGGTTCCAGCGTGATGGGGGAACGGTCAGGACCGCGATCCCCATCGGTCTCGGCACTGCTGCGAACGTCCTCAGGCCTCGGATTGCCTATGGCTTGGAAGGCTATGTCATCCGTTTCGATGTTTCGGCCCCCGGCTATTTGACCGTCGACCTGACAATTGGTGTCGAGCGGGTGGGTGGCATCGATCTCGGCCTGGTCGAGGCCGGGCCGTTCGAGTTGCCATTGAGAGATTTACTCGAAGGCGAGTTCGATCCTCGCTCCACGCTCCGGGTCGGTGTCGCGACCGGGTCACCTAGTGGCGGGGACATTGTTTCCATAACGATCGTCCCCGAAAACCGCTGACCTGCGACCATCTTGGGAGTTTTGGGAATGCCTTCTGGTTCCGGGTACGTTGTACTTGAACATGCCTGAGATCTCGATCACCCAAAACCCAGTATCCGCTGAATCGGTATCCGACAGGCCGATTTCCGATGGGCCCATTTCCGATGTGCTCGTTCCCGAGGTCGACCTGGCGGTCCTCCAGGAAACCCTCGAATACATTCGCCCCGCCATCCAGATGGATGGTGGCGACCTGGTGCTACTCGGCGTCGACGAGGGCACCGTCAATCTCCAGATGGTTGGCGCCTGCGGTGGTTGTCCGATGTCGATGATGACCCTGAAGGCCGGGATCGAACGAATTCTGATGGACCGCGTCCCCGGCGTAGTGGCAGTCAACGCTTCTTAACAGCCGAGCGCCAGCCGCCAGACGCCAGATGCCAAACGAGGCGGACGGCTCTGGAAGAGTTCGGGCTCAAGGTTGGCAACAAACTCGCTCGATATCTTGACTCGGTCTGGCGTCTGGGCGTCTGGCGTCTGGCGTCTTGTTTTCCGTCTTAGGCTGACCTTGTGGCTGCCGACCTCATCGAGTCGATACTTGCCGGGGACCGGCTGGCGCTGAGCCGGTTGATCACTGAGGTCATCGACGCTCCTACCCCCGATCTGATCCACCGCCTGGCCGAGCTTCGACCGGGCACTCACGTCATCGGGATCACCGGACCGCCCGGGGCCGGAAAGAGCACGCTGGTCGACAAACTCGTCACCCACTATCGCTCACAAGGGTCCAGGCCAGGACTCGTGCTGATCGATCCTTCGAGTCCGTTCACCGGTGGTGCCATCCTCGGTGACAGGGTGCGGATGCAGGCTCATTCCAGCGACCCTGTGGTCTTCATGCGCTCGCTCGCCACCCGGGGTCAACTCGGCGGACTGGCCGCCGGAGCCGACGCGGTCCTGGCTGCTCTCGACGTCGCCGGCTTCACCCCGTTGATCCTCGAAACCGTTGGTGTCGGTCAGTCGGAACTCGATGTGATCAACGTCGCCGACACCGTTGTGGTGGTCCTTCATCCGACCTGGGGAGATGAGGTCCAGGCCAACAAGGCGGGTCTGATCGAAGCCGGAGATGTGTTCGTCGTGAACAAGTCTGACCTGGCGGACCCTCACCGGACGATCACCCAGATCGAGCAGGCACTGGCGATGGGGACGAGGACCAGCTGGCTGCCGCCGGTGGTGGCTACCTCGGCAATCTCAGGCGACGGCATCGGTCCTCTGATCGAAGCAATCGAGAGACATCGGATTTACCGCGGTTCATCGAGCGACTAGGCGTCGCGCGTTTCGCGTTTGAGCTCGGCCTGAGCGGCGGCCAGGCGGGCCACCTTGACACGGGGCGGGCTGCACGAGACGTAGTCCAATCCGACCTCACGACAGAAGGCAATCGACTCGGGGTCACCACCGTGCTCACCGCACACGCCGACCTTGAGGCGCCCGTTCGCCTGCCTTCCCTCCGCTGTCGCCATTCGCATCAAGCGGCCGACCCCGACAGGATCGAGAGTTTGGAACGGGTTCGCTTTGAGGATTCGTTGCTCGAGGTATTCGCTCAGAAACCGCGCTTGAGCATCATCTCGCGAGAGCCCATAGGCCATCTGGGTGAGGTCGTTGGTGCCAAATGAGAAAAAGTCGGCGACCGCCGCAAGCTCTCCGGCAATGAGGGCCGCTCTGGGCAGCTCGATCATCGTCCCGATCGGGACCTTGAGCTCGAGCCCGCTGTCCTCCGAATACTGCTTGATGTGCTCTTCGATCATCGTCCGCATTCGACGGAGCTCTTCGGCGTCGGCAACCAGCGGGATCATGATCTCGAGACGCGGATCGCCTCCCGCCCGGAACCGACGAACCACCGCTTCGAGAGCAGCCTCGACTTGCATCCGGTAAAGCTCGGGCCGGATCAACCCGAGGCGCACCCCGCGCAGGCCCATCATCGGGTTGATCTCCTCCCATCGCTCCACCTGCGCCGACATCGTCTGGAGTTCGGTGATGTCCTCAAGCAGAGGAACCCGGCGGTACATCTCTTGCTCGATCTCCATGCGCGATGGCAAGAACTCGTGGAGAGGCGGGTCGAGGAGGCGCACCACCACCGGAAGCCCGTCCATGGCCTCCAACAGTCCTTCGAAATCAGCGACCTGCAGTGCCTTGAGGCCGGCCAGGGCGCCCCGCGACTCCTGTTCTGTGCCGAGGATTACCTTCTGGACGCCCTGGGTGCGTTCGCCCATAAACATGTGCTCGGTCCGGGCCAGGCCGATTCCCTGGGCTCCGGCTCGACGAGCGGTGGCGGCGTCTTCGGGGGTGTCGGCGTTGGCCCAGACACCCAAGGTCCTGATCTCATCGGCCCACATCAGCAAGGTTTCCAGTTCGGGCACCGGACGGGGTTCGATCAGCGGTTGGGCACCGAGATAGATCGAGCCCGAGGTTCCGTCGATGGTCAGCAGGTCGCCTTCTTTGATCTGCTGGGAGCGGACCGAAGCTCTCTTTCCCTGCTCGTCGACCGCCAGACCGCTGGTTCCGATTACCGCCGGCTTTCCCATGCCGCGAGCGACCACTGCGGCGTGGCTTCCCCCTCCGCCCCTCGACGTGAGTATCCCGGCGGCCGCTGCCATTCCGTGGATGTCATCGGGAGTGGTCTCGGGGCGCACGAGCAGCACCGTGTCGCCTCCCTTGGCCATCTCCACTGCCCGGTCGGCCGAGAAGGCCACTTTGCCGACGGCTGCGCCGGGACTGGCGCCCAAACCACTGGCCACCGGCGGGTCGGCTTTGGTCTGGTCGATCCGCGCCCGGTCGAGTTGCTCGAGCGACGCCGGGTCAACCAGTTTGACGGCGCCGCTCCGGTCGATGATGCCTTGTCCGACCATGTCGACCGCGATCTTGACGGCGGCATGAGCCGATCGTTTGCCCGATCGGGTCTGCAGCATCCACAGGTCGCCGCGTTCGATCGTGAACTCGATGTCGCACATGTCCTTGAAATGGCGTTCGAGTCCGTCCATCACCGACAGCAACTCGGCGTGGCACTTTGGATGGATGTTCGCCAGGTCGTCGAGGGGAGATGTATTACGGATGCCGGCAACGACGTCTTCGCCCTGGGCCCGGGCCAGGTAGCTGCCGTAGGGCCTGTTTTCACCGGTAGACGGATCGCGGGTGAAACAGACACCGGTCCCCGAGGTTTCGCCGAGGTCGCCGAAGACCATCATCTGCACGTTGGCAGCCGTGCCGATGTCGTCGGGGATCTTGTTCAACTCCCGGTACTTCTTGGCGCGCTCGTTTCCCCAGGAGGAGAAGACGGCGGAGATTGCACCGCGAATTTGCTCGCCCGGATCCTGAGGGATGTGTCCCTTGCCAGAACCATCGACGATCTGCATGAACCTTCTCGTGGCATGGGCCAGATCATCTGCGGTGAGAGAGGAATCGTCGTCCACCCTCCGGCTCGCCCGAAGGTCGGTCAGGACCTCCTGGAAGAGGTGCTCGGAGACACCCAGCACGACATCTCCGTACATCTGGACGAAGCGGCGATAGGCGTCCCAGGCGAAGTGCTGATCACCCGACCAGGAGGCAAGCAACCCGACTACCTCGTCGTTGATACCCAGATTGAGGATCGTGTCCATCATGCCGGGCATCGAGAACTTGGCTCCCGACCGCACCGAAACCAGAAGAGGGGCGGGTCCGCCGCCGAAGGTGCGTCCGCTCTCCTTCTCGAGACGGGCGACGGCCTCATCGACCTCCTGCCACAGGCTGTCGGGGGGCTTGCCTTCCTTCATTACCTGGCGGCAGGCGTCTGTGGTGATCGTGAAGCCGGGTGGCACCCGCAGACCCAACCGGGTCATCTCCGCTAATCCGGCACCTTTTCCACCCAGGAGATCGCGCATCGAAGCGTCTCCCTCGGAGAAGTCGAGTACGTAGCCCATTGGCAACAAAGCTAATGCCTTTCGGACAGCCGTCAGTCAAAACGTCAACGAAAGCATTGCTAGGTTTCGGGCTTCTCATGCCGACCACCGTTGCCTTCGCGCATGCCACCGGGTTCTGCGGCGGGGTTTGGAGGCCGGTCGTGGCCTCGCTTCCGACCGGCTTTGAGAGCCTGGCTTGGGACTTTCCTTGCCACGGTACGGCCCCCAAGTTGGACCATCCCATCGACTGGTGGGACATGGGGACCTTCACCCTGGCGCAAGTGGCCGGGGCCGGGGCACCCTTGATCGGTGTTGGGCACTCGATGGGAGGGGCGGTCTTACTGATGGCCGAGATCGCGGCCCCGGGCACTTTTGCCGCGCTCCTCCTGATCGAACCGATCGTCTTCCCGCCTCCCTTCGGGGAGTACGAAGGGCCGCAGACATTGCTGGCGATGAAGCGCCGGAATGAATTCGGCTCCCGGGACGAAGCCAGGGCCAACTTCGTCGACAAGCTTCCGTTCTCAGCCTGGCATCCAGCCGCGCTCGATGGATATGTCGACTGTGGCTTGATCGAGACGCCCGAAGGGGTGGAGCTGGCTTGTCGTCCTTACGACGAGGTCGCCATCTACCGGGCGGCCACCCAACACGGGGTATGGGACCTGCTCGGGAAGGTGGATCCACCCGTGACGATTCTGTCGGGTGGCTCTTCCGATACCCACACCGTCGACTTCTTGCAACACCTCGCAAGCCAGATCCCGAACTGCGAATACGAGATCGTTCCCGGGACCGGCCACTTCCTCCCGATGGAATTGCCAGAAGTGGTCGCCGAACGCGTCGGCCGAATCGCGTCGGAACTCACTGGCTGAGTCGGGCCGCCACGATTCCCGCCGACATCAAGAGACCAAAGTAGAGGTGGAGTCGGGCGGTACCCGACAACAGGGGGATGAGCCCGGCAGCTTCATCATTGCCGGCGATGCGATTGAGACGAGGCAGCAGCGGGACCACCAGAACAACCGCCAGGATGGCAACCGGGGCGACTCGGAACCCTGCCAGAACCACGGTGACGGCGATCGCACCCCAGATGAGTCCGGCGTAGAAACGGCGGGTGCGGGGGCGACCCAGGAGGACCGCCAGGGTGCGCTTTCCGACCCGGGCGTCCGTTTCGATATCGCGCAAGTTGTTGGCGACGAGGATCGCCGCCGCCAGCATTCCGATCGGGACGCCTGCCAACCACACCCACCCTGGCGCCGACCCGTCGTGGACCAATCGGCTGCCACCGGTGGCCACGAGACCGAAGAAGAGGAACACGAACAACTCACCCAGACCTCGATAGCCGTAGGGGATCGGTCCTCCGACATATCCGAGCATCGCCACGATCGAAGCGACTCCGATCAGGATCACGATCGGGCCGGCCAGGAGGGTCAGGCCGATCCCGGTCGCTACGGCCAGCGCGACCGTTGCCGCAGTCGCGATCCACATCTGGCGGGCGCTGATGACTCCGGAGGCAACCATTCGCAGCGGACCGACCCGATCGCCCGGGTCGGCCCCGCGAGCGGCGTCAGAGGCATCGTTGGCAAAGTTGGCAGCCACCTGGATGGACAGCGCCCCTACCAAAGCCAGCAGGAAGGCCCGCCAATCAAAGACGCGGTCGTAGTGGGCAGCAGCCGATCCGACCAGCACCGGAACCACGGCGGCAGGGAGGGTCCGCGGCCGTGCCGCCTGGACCCACAACCCACCACCCACACTCACCACTCCTCTAGAACTGCCACGGAAACTTGCGGTAGTCGGGGTCCCGCTTGTCGAGGAAGGCGTCGCGACCTTCGGCCGCTTCCTCCGTTCCATAGGCGAGGCGGGTCGCCTCCCCGGCAAAGAGTTGCTGGCCGACCAAACCATCGTCGATCATGTTGAAGGCGTACTTGAGCATCCGCTGAGCGGTGGGGGATTTGGCCCCGATCTCCGCAGCCCACTCGAGAGAGATCGTCTCGAGTTCGGAGTGAGGGACCGAAGCATTCACCATCCCCATGGCCTGTGCTTCGTCGGCGGTGTACGAGCGTCCGAGGAAGAAGATCTCCCGGGCACGCTTCTGTCCGACCATGCGGGCCAGGTAGGCCGAGCCGAACCCACCATCGAAGCTGGCGACGTCGGAGTCGGTCTGCTTGAACGAGGCATGGTCCTGGCAGGCGATGGTCAGGTCGCAAACAACGTGGAGCGAGTGACCGCCGCCGACCGCCCACCCGGGGACTACGGCGATCACGACTTTGGGCATGAATCTGATGAGGCGCTGACACTCGAGAATGTGGAGCCGGCCCAGCTTTGCCCGGTCGATCCCGCCGGCTGTTTCGTCCTCGGAATATTGATAGCCATCGGCGCCTCTGATCCGTTGATCGCCTCCCGAACAGAATGCCCATCCTCCGTCTTTGGGAGAGGGGCCGTTGCCGGTGAGGAGTACGACCCCGACATCTGGG
>JANMST010000090.1:0-10158 GCA_031389635.1 Acidimicrobiia bacterium
AACTTTTCGAAAATCTTCGCCAGTTGAGGGCTTTCCTCCAGCATGTCGCCGATCCCATCCGCCACCGACCCGTAGACCACGCCAACCACGACGAGCCCGGCCGACCAGCGGAAGCATGAGGGGCATAACGGAAGCCGGATCCACCAACGGACCGAGATCATCGAGGACCGCTTCGCCGGATGCCAGGAGCGCGGCGGCAGGGCCGAATAGGTCCCTCCCCTGGAACGTCGCCCCGGGACCGTCGCCCGGGGACGGGGTATCATCACCTGGGTACTCTCGTTGGCTTTGTTGGATTGGGCACCACCCTTCATTGCCACCGCCGGAGAGAGAAGGCCGTTGTCGGGACCGACAAAGAACCCGAAGTCGGTCGCGGCTGCAATAGCTCGGCGGGCGGTGCCAACTCCAGGATCCACCACCGCCAACACAACCCCAGGGGGCAGGTACTGAATCGCCCGGGTCAGGGCCAAGGCTCCCGCCCTGACGTCGCCAGCCGCGATGGAGTGGGTGATGTCGATGATTCGGGACTCGGGTGAGAGGCGGTAGATCACGCCGTGCACAACTCCGACGAACTCATCGAGATGTCCGAAGTCCGATAGGAAGCTAATGGGCAGGGCCACGCGTTCAGATTAAAGCGGAAGGGCACCGGGTCCCCCGCTCAGAAAGAAGCTGTGGGACCTGGCCCGGGCAGAAATTCGTCGGGTGGGTCATATGATGCGCGGATGGCGGTCTCGGTCCATCAGGAAATTGCTCAACAACTCGCCGACGTTGCTTCGGTGATGCTGATCGGAGCCATCGATACCGGCAAGTCCACCATGGCTCGTCGAATCGTTCGTGCTGCTGTCGAGGTTGGGCGAACGGTTGGGTATGTCGACGCCGACATCGGCAACAGCTCGATCGGGCCACCCAGTTGCGTTTCCCTCAAGGTGGTTCGCAATGAGGGAGACATGGACCAACTCGATCGGCCCGACGCCCTCCACTTTGTCGGCGGCATCAGTGCCGAGCGGTTGGTCCTTCAGCAGGTCATCGCCACAGCCGCCCTTGTCGAACAGGCCCGACAATCGGCGGACACGGTGGTGATCGACACGACCGGCGTCATTTCCGGGGTGGGTGGCGAGACCTTGAAATACCACAAGATGGAGCTGTGTCGCCCTGATGTTGTCGTCGCATTGCAGAGAGGCGGTGAACTGGAACCGGTAGTCGGCATGCTGCGACGGTTTTTTGGGGCGCGGGTTGTGACCGCCCCGGTCGAGCCCGACGTCCTTCCCTCCAGCCCCGACGACCGGGCCGGCCGTCGTTCAGCCCGTTTCGAGTTGGCTTTTGCTCCGCCGCTGGAGAAGTGGCGAGTCAAACCGACGGTGTTCGCTCCGACCTTGCCGACCGGCCTTGATCCATCTCGACTCGACGGACTTCTGGTCGGGATTCACGACGCCGAAGGAAGGTGTCAGGGTCTCGGTCGACTGGAGGTCGATGACGAAACTCTCCGGGTCCTGACCAACAAAGGTGACGGAATGCAGGGTCTTCGGCTCGGCTCGGTCCGGATCGACCTGGAAGGTTTCTCGGCCAAACCAGTGAATCTCCGAGAAGTGATGTTTGGGCTCTAAGACCGTGGTGCGTGGTGCGTGGTGAGTGGTGCGTTCAAATCCCGACCTTAAATTCTCGAGCGGATTCGACGTAGACCGTAGAACGTAAAACGCCTGGCTCCGGATTTTCGTACCACGTACCACGTACCACGTACCACGTACCACGTATCATGCGTGGAACGCCGCAAGGGCTTTCGCCTCTTCTTCTAGTTCTCGCTTCCACTTTCTTGGGATCGGAGCGAATTCGCTCGTATGAACTTTGCCGCCTTCGTACTTCCAGGTTCCTGCGACAGCCCCATCGACCATGAACGTCGGCATCGACTGCGGAAGCTTGGTGTTGAAGATGATCGGGCGATGCTCGTCTCCGATCACAGCCTTCCGTCGGGCATGGACCAGAAGGATTGCATCCCACACCGGCAAGAAACGGACCGGGGCGACGACGTCGGCATCGGGCAACGGCATCCGTTTGACATCCACCAATTCCTTGCCGTCCTCGGCTCGGAAGTTTCGGAGATCCATCCGCTCGAGAGCCGGGATGATTCGATCGATGGGCAGCCCCGCCCAGGTACCGATGTCGGTCGCAACGGCGGGACCAAAACCACCCAGGTACCGACGGATCAACCACTCGATGCCAGCCTCCCTCGATATCGCAATAGGTGTGATCCAGTCTTCCGCCAACCCGTAGAGGTCGGCTCGCCGACGCTCCCAGGTCCCCGACGGTGGCACCCGGACGATGTCAAGATTGATGCCGGCCCATAGGTCCTTGCCGACCGCCTCAACCAGCCGAGACCTGGGCTGGGGGCCGGAAGCGAGCAGGTCCCGGACGACGTCGGAAGCGGCGGCGAAATCTGCCTGGCTGAGTGGGCCGCGGTAGACCTGTGCGAACCACTGTCGGCGCGCCTCACCGGTCGCAACCATGAGCGGCCAGTAGTCGCTCGCCGATACCACATGGATCGTCGATCGCATCATGGTTCCCTGCACGATCGACCGTCGCTCCAGAGCTCTCGTGACTTCAGCCCGCGGCAAACGAGCCATCCGCGACCACAGCCCGATGTAAATCGACGGGGCGTACTGGGCTTGCAGCCCCCCCATCTGCTGAAGCACTCGGGGGATCGAAGCGGCAGAGCGATCGAGCAACATCTGCCGAGCAAGCAACGCCCGATTCAACTGCCCTGTCGTGAGGGTGGTCATGGAGTGACCGTGGTCGGCACCCGCTTTCCAACTACCGACTGCCGTCCCTGGCTGGCTGGCGTCTGGCGTCTAGCGTCTTGGTTTTCATAGACAAGCGCCCAAGGAACATTCCGACTTGAATCCCGCACTTCCCCGAGCATTCATCTTCGCCGGTCCGCACCTTGGGCGCTGCCAGTTCGAAGGTACGACTACCCAGGCCCTCAGTCAATGTGTTCCCTTTATGTCGAGTTTCGCACTTTGAATACGCAACTGATGCCAGCTTCGGTCTAATGCCATATGAGGACACCCTCCGTTTGTCTGCTTTCGACTAGTTGTCCCCATATCCACAGGTTTCCACAGGGGCTTGTGCACAAGGGGATGTTGGCAACTTTCTACGGCAGCTTTTCGCGCTGGCGGACTAGTCCCACCAAGCTGCGGAACGAGATTTCGATCGTTTCGTAGATCTCGGCGAGCAGGTAACTGAGTTCGTCGGCGGTGACCCGCTCAAGGGGAATGCGAGCCCGCAGAACCAGTGCTCCTTCGTGGTCAAGGGCAAAGTTCACCCGGAAACTGCGACCGTTCCTGGTCAACGCCTCTCGGTAGGCGGCCTCGGCCCCGGCCGGAGCCGGAATCACATAGGCCTCGGCAATGAGGCTCCGATCACCTACCCAGAACCAGACGGTGGTCGCTTCTCGAACCTGCTGGCGCATGCGTACTGCGAGTCGTCCCTCGACCTTCTCGGCATAGACCACGTCCGAGTCAGGATCGGCCACCCACGAATCGACCACCGCGTCGAGCAAGGCGGCTGCGTGCTCATCCACTAACCAGGACGCCTTTGTAGAGCTCGAGGTACCGGCGGACGGTGGCATCCCATGAGAAGCGCTTCGCCCAAATCACCGATGCCTCGCCCATCTTCTTGCGCAGGCCCTCGTCCGAGAGGAGGCGGTCAAGGACCTCGGCGTAATCGGCAGGATTCCAGCCTTCGACCAGGATGCCCGTCACCCCATCGTCGACCACATAAACGAGGCCACCTACTTTTGCCGCCACCACCGGTGTCCCGCACGCTTGGGCCTCGGCCGCCACCAGTCCGAAACTCTCTGCCCGCGAAGGGACGACAACAACATCGGCGGCGCGGTAGAAGTCGGCGAGGAGACCGTGAGGAAGAGGGCCATAGAACTTGACCCGGCCCAGCACGCCGAGGGCAACTGCTCGTTGACGCAACGAAAGAAGTTCTTGCCGACCGTTGGGTCCCGACGGCCCTCCAACGATCAGCAGTGTGGCATCGGGATGGATAGCTTCGATTCGGCCGAACGCCTCGATGAGGAGGTCCACTCCCTTGAGCGGCTGGATCCTGCCCACGAAGAGAAGGACCGGCCCCGGCCCCAAACCCAAACGACGCCGGGCCGATCGCTGGGATCCCGGTCGGAATACTCGATGGTCCACGCCGGGCGGAGAGGTACAGAGGCGATTGGGATCGGCCCCGTAATGCTCGAGCAGTTCGGCCGCCTCGGCCGGCGTCGAGGCCATCACACAGTCCGAGCCCTCTATCACCTCGTGCTCGGCGGCGATCCGCAAAAGGCTCTCGGGAGGATCATCGGGCCGCCTATTGCCCTCTTTGACTCGGCCGAGCGTGTGGAAAGAATTCGCCAGCGGGATATGCAGAGATCGTTTGACCAGGAGTCCCGCCCAACCCGACAACCAGTAATGAGAGTGGAGGATCTGAGGAGGGGCCGGTCGCAGCCGGGTTTCGACCGCCTTGGCAAAGGTCCTCACGTATCGCGGAAGTGAAGACGTCGGTACTGCGTGAGGAGGTCCCGCATCGACGTGAATCACGCGGTAACCAGGCACGACGTCGACGATCTCGGGATCATCGTGATCGGCCCGGCGCGTAAAGACATCCACTTCGACGCCACGTCCGGCCATCGTTCGCGAGAGTTGATCGATATAGACGTTCATGCCCCCGGCGTCGCCGGACCCGGGCTGGAGCAACGGTGAAGTGTGCATCGACAGGTAGGCGACACGCTCGATCATCGCGAAGCCTCCACGCGGAACAATTGACGGGGGCCGGCCCCGAGCCGGGCCTTGTAGCCCTCATCGCCCTTCAAGAAATCGAAGACGCCCCAACCCTCCGTGATGGCGTGTTCGATCATCCCTGCCAGCAGCACCTGCCCCGGGGAGGCAGCCTGGACGGCCGGGTCGAAGCTCGAGTTGTAGAGGTAATAGTCGGACCCATCGCTCCAGCCGAACAGGCAAGCAGTGGCAACCCCACCATTCTCCAGATAATCGACCCGCCAACCGTCTTGGCCGGCCAGGCGTGAGAAGAACCGATGACGCTCCCCGGTCATAAAGGTCCCCTTGTCGCCGGGGGCAAGTCGATGGAGTCTCACGAACTCATCAAAGCCGAAGCCGGCCCCGATGTCGGTGCGAAGTGTCGCGGGTCCGACCTGCTCCTCGTAGCGCCGGCGCTTGCGTCGCAACTCGTGGCGTTCCTTCTTACCGATCATGACGTGATAGTCGTCGATCGACGACGGTAACTGCAGCACCCTGGCAACAGTCTGCTCTGAGGTCTTGGGACGTAGCCCTGTCGACGCCAGGCTCTCGGAGACCGCGATCGCCGCCTCCCCCGGAAGCGAATCGAGATCGAGGGAGGTCGTGCGATCGATCATCGTGGCGAGGATGTCCACCGGACCCTGGATGTCTTGGCCCAGCGGACTGTGATAGTCGGTCAGGTCGCTATCCCCCAGGAACTGAATCACGCCGGCCGATTCCATCAAAGGAAGCGTTCCGCTGCCGCTGGAAATGATCATGATCCGGGCATCGGGTTGTAACTCCTCCCACCACGCCTTCAAGAATTCCGCCGTGGGGAATGGTCCCACTCTGGCAGCCAGTGCGCCCAGGTCGAATCCCTCGTCGGGGAACCGATCCAGATGAGTCATTGCCATCGCAACTCCAAGCGGGGCTCGAATCTTCCCACCGGTTGGCCTCCTCCTTTGACGACCGGGTGGGAATGCCGTTCGAGCCTCTCACGGGCGTACGGCGTCAGAGACCCCAACTGATCAAGGGCAGCCAGACCGGCGACGCCGGCGACAAGACCTGAGCCCCCCCAGACCTTCACCGCGATTCCCAACCTCCCCCGCAGACCGATCCCGAGAGCGCCGGCTGCGCCTCGCTTGGCGACCGCATCGAGTTGGGTGGCGATGGCGGCATCGACGTTGTCGACACCCGAGACCAGGGCCGGAAATGCGTGCATGGCATCGAAGACCTCGAGGAACTCGGCCGCTACGGACAGGCGGGCAAATGCCCTCCCCATCCCCCGGGCTGTGGTTGCAAACACAGGCGCCCCACAGCCATCGACTCCGACCGGATCGACCGGGCCGGCAACGTCTCGAATGGAGTCGCTGATCCGGACCTGGAGGGGGTGATCGGATTCAAGGTAATTGGCCGTATCCCAACCGGACGCAACGGTGGCGGCCAGCATCGCGGCATGTTTGCCGGAACAGTTGTGCCAGAGACGGCTGGGCCTGGTGTGGCCGCTCGCCGCCAGGCGTCGCTGGGCGGATCCGGAGAGGGGCCATCCGGGTGGGTTTCCGAGGTCGTCGGCGGTCAGGCCGGCAGACGCCAGGATCGACTCGACCAGGGCGACATGGACCGGCTGGCCGTCGTGGCTGGCGCAAGCGAGGGCGACCTGCTCCCGCGCCAGATCGGCCCCACAGGCCTGTGATATCGCGGCCTGGAACGGCTTGGCGGACGATCGAAAGTAGAACGGCCGATCGATTTCACCGTAGGAGGCAATCAGCTCCCCTGAGGCAGAGACGACAGCCACGGCGCCGTCGTGCACCGTTTCGATCAGGCCCGAACGGACCTCTTCGGCCAGCACCGCGCCCTAAGAGGGGCGTAGGGCGGGATCACCCAGGTCGTTTTTGTACCGGGCGATTACCGCGGTCTGGAGTCGATCGAGAACACCTTGAACCTCCTGGCGAAGGCCCGAGATCTCTGCCTCCAGTTCGGTGAGTTCGGTGGCCGCCTCGGACAGTTCTTCCTCGGTCATCTCCGACATCCGGATCATGAGGTCATTGCCGAGGATGCGGTCGAGATGACGCTTTCCCTTGACCGGGAGATAGGGCAGTTCGGTCGACAGGTGGCGGGCCTTGGCTCCACCCGTCCGATCGCGACCGGTGAGGATCTCGGGCAGGGCATCGATCAGGCTTCGGGTTTCCTCCCCGCGACGACGCCTCTGCTCGAAGGCCAGCAGATCCATCCGGCCGTGCAACAGGCGCCGGTAATAGGAGAGCTCGGTCTCGACCGTGTCGGCCAGATCCCGCCGGGAGCGCAACTCCTTGACAGAAATATCCGACAGATCGGCCAGGAATTCGGGCTCGCGAATCTGGTCGATGCGACGACGTTCGAGCTGTGCCGCGTCGTCGTCGGAGGAGTGTGATTGGGTCAATTCGGGTTCGGCGGGTTTGGAGTCCACGAGATTGAGGTTACCGGCAGGCCGAAACAAGGGTTGGATACGGGTTTACGGCCGCCGCCCCACGCGCGCCGGGGTGGATCTCGAAGTGAAGGTGGGGGGCGCCTCCGGCGGCGTTCCCCGAATCTCCGTTGAAACCGACGACATCTCCGGTCGACACCCGCGAGCCGCTTGATACGTTGAGGCTGGACAAATGGGCGTAGTAGAAAGCGACGCCGTAGTCGGCCACCACCCAGACGGTCCGACCACCCAATCCGCTGTTACCCGTGTAAACAATCCCGTTGGCGGCCGCGTACAGAGGGGCCCCGTACGGACCCATCATGTCTGTGCCTTTGTGGGCCCGCCCACCCGAGCGCGGCGCCCCCCACGAGTCGATGAACGAGGAGCCCGGAAATGGGCACCTGAACCCGGGAGTCGCAGCCGGCGACACTCCGGCCGCTCCACCGCCTCTGGCTGCAGCTGCCCGGGCGACTTCGATCTCGTATTGCTTCTGCAGGTTGGCGCACTCGCCGGACAACTCCTCCCAGGCGTCCTGATCAGCGAGCATGGCTTGTTCCTGAACGTCCTTGGCGTCGAGACGCTCCGACTCCACCACTCGCAGATCCTGTTCGAGAACTACCAGTTGACCCTGGAGCACCCCCAGTTCTCCCTGAAGAGCGGCGAGGTCCCCGGCGATGTCCTGCTCGTCGGAGGCGGCCGACGACAGGAACTCGGTGCTGGTGATCACCTCATCGAGCGATGAAGCCATGAAGAACAAGGCGGGATTGGCGTTGCCGCCATTCATGTACGCCTCGACTGCCTGTTGCTCGAAACGGCCCTTTGCGACCTCCATGTCGGACTGGCGGATCTCGAGGGTCTCGGCGGCTCGCCCCTGCCGGTAGAGGACGTTTTCCACATCGAGGGCCGCAGCCTCATACGCCTGCGCCGCAGCCTGGAATTCGGACTTGGCCGCTAGATAGGCTTCATAAGCGCCGGCCGAAGTCGAACAGGCGCGATCGACCTGAGTTTTGGTCACACCAAGGGCTGGACCGGCGGGGGTCACGGCTCCCACCAGAACCAGGACCAACAGCAAAGGCACCCGCCGGCGAGAGAATCGGCCGGACATAGCCCATCAGGGTACTAAGGGGAGTGCCCGAAATTCCATTCTGGTGGAATTGGAGTGGTGGGTGGTGTGTGGTGGGTCGTGGGTTTCCGAAGGCTGACTAGTGCGTCAAAGAGCCAGCGATACCAACGGGTAATAGAGGGCGGCGGCCATGATTGCTCCGTCCAGGGAAGCCATGGCTCCGCTCGAAGGCTCCGACAGGGCGAGCCGTCCGGTCCGCATCAGTGAGCCGAAACTGCGTCCTGCTACGAGGAAAACCGCCATGCCGAGACCGACCAGCAGATAGCCAACCAGATCCTCGTCCCAGATCAGCGAACCCACCGCCGCCGAGATCACTGCCGCCAGCGCCGTTCCGGCAAATGGATCCAGCAACGGAGCACGCACCCGCTCGAGGACCCAACCGGTCAGCCCGGAAATGACAACGACGACCATGAAGATCGAAGCAGCGTGTTCTCTCGGTTCGAAAATGGTGCGAGCCAGCATGAGAGACCCGACCGCCGCCCCGGCAATGATTGCGATCATGACGGCCGGGGCGATGCTTTCGATAGCGCGGTACGACGGGAGGGCCACCCCCCAACCAAGGATCACGGCCGTTCCGATGACGAGCGTCATTCCGAGCCCTACTCCGCCCAAAACGTGGGTGGAAACCGCAGCCAAAACCAGAGCCAGAAGGAGCCCGTTCACGGCGATGTCGCGTCCCCGATAGGCAAGCCGGCTGCCGAGGTCGATCACCCACCCCGCCGCTACCGCGACGAGCGCCGCGGCCCACCAGGCGAGGCCCTCGGCGATGTTGGCGCCGATCAGGACGAGAACTGCGATCACCCCGGTGAGGGCCGAGGTGTCGACGACGGTTCCCCTCATCGCATCAGAGCCTCCGGAAACTGGCGGAATCAAGGCAACCTCATCGGAGGGACCCACGGGATCGAAGATCGAGGCCTGCTCACCGTTCCTCCAGACCGCCGCCGACCCGAGGCCAGCCCGGAATCCTGGCCCGAAACGCGCCGCGGCGGCGTCGATGATCTCGCCGACCGTGGTGCCATCCACTTCCACCTTCGATACGCCGGCTAGCTCTCGCAGATTGGCGAAAAGGCGAAGGGTGGCCATGCCCGAAGAGTAATGAGGCAGTCGCCGGGTTGGCGGAACCCGTTGGAGGCCCGTGGTGCGTGGTGCGTGGTACGTGGTGCGTGGGAAGTCGGCGCCGCCAAGGCGGCGTCAGTTCGTACGCACTACGCAAAACGCAAAACGCACCACGTCTTTAGAGGTTTCCTCGCGCTGCTTGGTCTCGCTCGATCGCTTCGAACAGAGCCTTGAAGTTTCCTTCGCCAAACCCGGTGGCGCCGCGCCTCTCGATGAACTCGAAGAACACTGTGGGGCGGTCCTGGAGCATGCGAGTGAAGATCTGGAGGAGAGTCCCGCCCTCATCGGCATCGGCCAGGATGTTGAGCCTCTGCATCTCGTCGAGGTCAGCGTCGATCTCACCGATTCGGTCGGTGACTTCGCCGTAGTACGTGTCGGGCACCTCCATCATCAAGAGCCCGCGATCACGCACCCGTCCGACTGTGTTGAAGATGTCATTCGTGAGCAGGGCAACGTGCTGTACGCCCGGCGAGCGATAGAAGTCGAGGTACTCCTCGATTTGACTGCGCCGTCTCCCGCTGGCGGGTTCGTTGATCGGAAGTTTGATCAGCCCGGTTCCGTCCCAAACGACCTTCGACATGAGGGCCGAGTACTCGGTTGAAATCTGGTTCTCGTCGAAATGACGGAGGAGAACGAACCCAAATACGTCTTTGTAAAACTTGACCCAGCGGTCCATGTCGCCGAGGTCAACGTTGGCC
>JANMST010000129.1:0-7254 GCA_031389635.1 Acidimicrobiia bacterium
CGGTCGACAGCTTCTGAAGAACCGAGGCATGAGAAGCTCCGTCGACAGAGAAACTCGCGGCCCTCGGTCCCACCAGAAAGACAAGGTCTTCCTCACCCGATTTGGCTTCGACCGTTTCGACCGTGGCCTCCTCAACGCAGGCCACTTTCCGCAGCGTGACGATGAACTTGTGCATGAATCCACTATCGGCCGGATCGAGCAAAACCGTGTATCCAATGGAGTTACACCCCGGGGGGCTAGTCACTAGACGAAGCTAGAGCCAGAAGGCGATCAAGCCACAGCAGACGGCGACCCCCAGAGAGACCGGGCCCCAGATTCTCTCGATCTTGGAACGTGAACCGAAGTTGGCCAAGGCCCCCAGAGCGAACAACGCCGTCAGAACCCACATCCCGGCCGAGCGCTTCCCCTTGGTGAGGTTTGTCTCGATCAGCCCCGACGCAGCTACAACGAAGAGAGTGATGAGTGGGTACACAAGAACGGCTGCGACTCCACTGCTGATGCGCAACCGGGTGGGGAGCGCACCCTCGTGCCGTCCACCCCAAGCTGCCTTTCCTAAGGGAGCGCCCAAGGCCAAAGCGATTTGGAACACATCGACCACTGCCAGGAGTACGACCGCCACGATTCCCGCAACTCGCATGCGCCCGACGATACCTTTTCGACCTCAACCGACCCGCTCAACCTGGAACAATTGGTTCCCAATGGTCTCGGCAACGACTAGTCGATGACGATCCTCGCCACAGGAATCACTGCCCTCGGTCTGGCAATACTCCTCTTCCTGCGTTGGAAGCAATCGACCTGGGCCCCGGCCGCCAAGGCGTTGGCGTCGGTTGGGTTCGTAGCTCTGGCCTTGACCCGGGAGGCAACGGCCAGTGGTTATGGCCGGCTGATCCTGGTCGGATTGATCGCCGGACTGGCCGGTGATTTACTCCTCGAAGTGCGAGCGGCGGCGGGGTTCTTGTTCGGTCTTGGCGCCTTCCTGTTCGGGCATCTTGCCTACACGGGAGCCTTCGCTCTCGACCAGCCTGACTGGGTCTTGACGGCATGGGCTGCGGGTGCCCTGTCGGTCTTCGGAGTAGGTGTGGCCAAGTGGCTGCAACCTCATCTCCCTCCGGATCTGAAAGTCCCGGTGCGGATCTACATCGTGGTAATCCTGGCAATGACCGCCGCCGGGATCGGATTGCTCGACCGCCGCATCCTGGCCAGCATGGGAGCCGTGGCCTTCCTGGCGTCTGATCTGGCCGTGGCCCGCGAGCGCTTTGTCCAACCCGGCTTTGTCAACTTGGCTTGGGGTCTGCCTGTCTACTACCTCGGCCAGGCCCTACTGGCTTGGTCGATCTGAGCTGACCCGGAAGGAAAACGAATCCAGGGCGAGAGTCTTGCCGTATCGCTTCGTCATACCGTCGACGACCGATACCGATGGGGCGCGGCCCCGTGCTGACGGCCGGGGCGAATCGCTCAGGGCGGTGCTGGCGGCATCCGATCAAGTCCTATGGAGGGAAATGATCTCTCATCTATTCGGGCGCCTGGCCGCGCCGCTGTCGCAGCCCTCGTAGTGCTATTGGTGGGTCTGATGGCCTCGTTCGGGTTGTGGTTGTTGGCCGATCGTCTTACTGCGGACCGTGCGCACGATCGGCTCGTGGTTCAAGCCGAGACGCTGGCCGGAGCGATCGAGCGGGGGGCGTTGAACGTGGAAGTCGATCTGGGAGCCATCGCTGGTTTGTTCGAAGCCAGCGAAACGGTCACAGCCGAAGAGTTCGGGACAATGGTGGACCGAATTCAGGCTGCCGCGGGACTGGGCGTCATCGCCTATGTGCCGCTTGTAAGGGCCGACGACCTTCCCGAGTTCGTAGGCCAGGCCCGGAGCCTCGAGCCCGGCTATTCGGTCTTCGAGCTCGATGCCGCCGGGGAGCCGACACCGGTCACCGCTCGGAGCACATACTTTCCTGTTCGTTACTTTCACCCTTCTGATATTGCGGGTCCGATGGGATTGGACGCGGCTTCCGTCCCCGACCGGTTGCCATATATCAACGAGGCGGTCAATTCGAAAGTGGCCGTGACCACTCCAATGACCACTGTCGCGGTCTTCGACCAGGAAGGGTATGTGGTGTTCCAGCCCATCCTGGGCCCTAACGGGGAGGTGACGGGACTGATCGTCGGCCCGGTCCTCCTCGAGTCGCTGATCCAAGCCGCTGTTCCCTCTGCCCTGGCTGCTGGGGTTGACTGGTCGATTCTCCCCGAGCAAGCCACTGTCGAACCCTCGAGTGACCGCCTGGTCTACATCGCCGAAGCAAGGATTGGCGCTCACGTTTTACGCCTCGAGGTACGGCCGACGGCAGGCTCGTCGATCCTGGTGGAAGCGTGGCGACCAGCCGCCCTCCTTGGATCAGCCAGTGCGGCCGTCGCGCTCGGGGCGGCGCTCGCGACGTTCTGGTACTTGCGGGCAACTCAGTCAAAGCTAGGTCTCGAAAACGCCGGAGAACTGATGTCGGCCAAAGACCGCTTTGTCGCCACCGTCTCCCACGAGCTCCGCACTCCGCTCGCCGCTGTAGTCGGATTCTCGCAACTTCTCAAGGGCGGAAACCTCGCAGGCATGGAAACGGACGAACGAAACGAAATTGTCAACACCATCGCCGACCAGGCTGGGGACCTGGCCGACATCGTCGAAGACCTCTTGGTAATGGCCCGCGCCGACCACGGAACGCTCGCCACAGTCGCCGTCCCCGTCGACGTTGCCGCACAGTGTCGTCAGGTGATCGAAAGAATGAATTCACCGGGAGTCATTGCGATCACAACCGCACCCGGCGGCCTCATCGTTCGGGCCCTTGGCGACCCAGGCCGGGTCCGACAGATCATCCGCAACGTGCTGAGCAACGCCGCATCGTACGGCGGCCCCGACATCAACATCTCAATCCAACTCGAAGGGGCGACGGTCAGTATCAGGGTCGGAGACAACGGCAACGGAGTGCCACCCGCTCAGGCGGAGCAAATCTTCGAGCCCTACCACCGGATCCACGCTGCCAGTCCCTCGTCCGGCACTCTCGGGCTCGGTCTAAGCGTGTCTCGCACTCTCGCCCGCCACATGGCAGGGGACCTCATGTACAACCGAGTCGAAGGGGTCACCATCTTCGAACTACAACTACCGACCGCCGAGCCAACGGGACGCTCCGACCGACCCCAACCAGACACAACCTCTCAACAGGAAGCCATCAAGAGAAAGGAAGACGCCGCCGAGCGGAATCATGGTCCTGGATCGAGATCGTCCGAACAGCACCGCCGAGAGCCCGCACGGGGCGCGAGCAATTGACCGGCGGATGAAAGTTCAGGCCGCGTCGAGAACCGGGATCAGGGACAAGGTCGGACAAGGGCTTGAGAATCACAACTGCCACTGACCGATCCGGCCACTGCTGACAGGGTAAAAACCGCGGTGGGTCACCACGATGGGTGAACGAACCATCAACGAGGAACCCGCACCCGTTGGTTCAGTTCGTCCGACATGGAGACACTTCCAAGATGCAGCTCGATGAGACTGGCTCTGAACTCGCTGCTTGACGACGAGGCGGGCAAGGCTTCTCAACCAGACTCGACCTTGAACATCGGAGGATGGTCAAACTGAAGATCACGGACTCCGGCCATGCTTGATCGACGAAGCCTTCGCCACAAGCCTCATGGTCTCCGAATCCATGCTCGATGAGTTTTCGCGCACCGAGGTGGAGAACTCAGAGACACTCTTGGGAGTCTCCTCAAACGACTGGATCAACGCTAAGGGAGGAGACGGCCCCTGGACCCCTAGCTAGGTCACTGGTGGCCGGATGCCCGGTTTCGATCGGACAGGATCCCGCGACCATTGCGCTCGCCAAAATGACAGACACCGGTTCGGTGATCGCGTGGCTTCTCGACCCCGAGCATTCCGACCCATCTATCCGCTGGCAGGTGATGGGTGACTTGCTCGACTCCCCGCACTCGGAATGGGCGGCGGAGCGGGCCAAGGTAGAGACGGTGGGCTGGGGAGCTCAGCTCCTCGCCCTTGAGGATGCTGACGGACAATGGGCGGGCGGTGCCTACTTCCCCGGCGATTTCGACTTCAAGGGACCGGAGGCGGGCCAGCCGTGGACGGCCACGACACACTCACTGTCTCTGCTCCGCGAGTTCGGTTTCGACCCGTCTTCGGACCGGGCCAGGCGGGCCGCCGGCCTTATCGGCGCCAATTCACGCTGGGAGGAGGGCGGCCAGCCGTACTGGAAGGGCGAGGTCGAACCATGCATCAACGGCACCACCGTCGCCAACGGCACCTATCTCGGCGTGGACATGTCCCCGCTCGTCGAGCGACTGTTGGGAGAGCGCCTCGACGACGGCGGATGGAACTGCGAGGCCCCCAACGGCTCGGTCCAGTCGTCGTTCGGGACCACGATCAACGTCCTCGAAGGGCTCTTGGAATTCGAGCGGACCACCGGAGGTACCCCCGAATCGCAGGAGGCACGCCGCTCGGGGGAGGACTATCTCCTAAAGCGGTCGCTCTTCCGCCGTCTCAGCACGGGAGAGCCGGCCGACGAGCGATTCCTGTACTTCCTGCACCCGAATCGTTGGCACTACGACGTGCTCCGTGGTCTCGACTATTTCCGCAGTGCCGCCGCCCTGACGGGCGCCGCCCCCGACCCCCGGCTTGGCGAGGCAATCGACCACGTTCGCTCTAGACGCTTGGAGGACGGCACCTGGCCCCTCGACTGGAGCCCAACGGGGCGAGTCTGGTTCGACGTCGACGACGGCCCAAACAAGCCCTCGAGGTGGGTAACCCTGCGGGCGATGCGCGTGTTCAGATGGTGGAAGGGACAAGCCACCTAAGGCCGTGAGTTGCAGGAGGTGCCGAATTTGAACCCCCTCGCCTCTTGCGTACGAGGGAAGCACCGCGCAAGTCCGGGAGCAGTCTGGCGATCCCAGCTTCGACCGCCAGACGGGGCGATGACGTGACGCAGGTTGGTGGGAGAGACCGAAAGCCGAATTGCCTCTCAGTCAGACGCGGGCTCTGGCACCCTCAGTCACCTCACTCTTATGTGCCGCAAAGGCCGCCAGAACCTCATCTTTTTCTGGCGTTGGCACGCCCACGAAGTCAAGCGTGCGTGCGAGTTCAGCCGCTACTTCATCGAATTCTTCAGAAGAGATCTGGAACTGGCGATGCGCTTCTTCCAAGCCGATGGGTGTCTCCCCTGGCTTCGTGCCCACATACTCGAAAGGTCCACCGGCAACGTTGCAGACCCACAGGGTTCGCATGAACTTCAGGCCTGGCAGCCTCCCCAATTGCTTGGTGTGCCACTCCCGCAGGGCTGGGTTCTTGGAGGCTTGGCCAACAATCGGATTCTTGACGACCGCGTCGCTGAAGTGCTCAACCACGGCGGCGATCGCAAAAACCCCACCGAGCCTTTCGTAGAGAGTCTTGTCTGGCATGGCTCCTCCTTCTATTGCCAACGATTCCTATTTTACATTATCAGCAACGGCTCGACAGCGTCGGGGAAAGCAGGTCGAGGGCGCCTTTGTGAGTGCAATCAGGCTCACCACTAAAGCCCCTGGCCGATACCAACGGGCGAAAACGCAGCGGAGGTGAGGAGATTTGAACTCCTGGTGCCACTCTATTGAACGGTCACGTGATTCCGCGCAAGCCGCCGCCGTCGAGATGGATCACGCCGCCGTGCATCAGGTCGGCCTGGGGTTCGAGGAGCAACATCAACGCCCAGACAACTTCATCGATCGTTCCTAACCGACCGAGGGTGTTCTGAGCCACATACTCGCTGTAGACGTCGTCGAAATTCACTCCCCGCTCGGCGGCGACATTCGTCAGGATCCGCCTCAGCCGAGGTGTGTCGATGGGTCCGGGAGCGATGGTGTGGACGGTCACTCCCCTGGGTCCATACAGCATCGAGATCTGGCGCATGATGTTGAACACAGCGGCGTTGATCGCGCCCGGTCCGGCTTCAAAGGCCCGTGGTTCTAAGCCGAGAGTCCCGGCGAACGCGACGAACCGAGATCCGTTGACGAACTCATCTCGGACGGCGTGAAGGAGACGAACCAGACCAGCGATCTTGATGTTGGCCCCTAACACCAGCGCATCAGGATCGATGGTGTCGACCGAACCTCGCACCGGCAGCCCGACAGCAAAAACCGCCATCCGCACCGGACCTTCGAGTTGTTCCTTGATAGCCTCGATGGCGCCGTTGTCACCGATGTCGGCCACACAGGGCACGACGAGATCGGTCTTCTCGCTCAGCGTCTTTAGGTCGTCGGCGGACCGCGCCACTGCCACCACCCGCAACCCGCGTTCGGCCAGCCGAGCCGTGATCACAGAACCCATCGCCCCGGTGGCACCGACGACGACGGCCGTTTCAGCCGCCATCGAGGGCTTTCCTGATCCGGTCGATGCTGCCGGGCACATCGGTCACGTCGAACCACACCGTCCGCATCCCAACCGACTGGGCACCCGTCAGGTTGTGGGGTTGATCATCGACAAACAACACCTGGCCGGGTTCCGAATCGAGCCTTTCGAGAGCGATCTGGAAAGCCCGCGGATCCGGTTTCAGGTACGCCCCGTGAGACAGATCGATCAGAGGATCGAAACGACGGAACAGCGTCATCCGTTCGGTCCATTCCGGCGGGTGGAACCGGGACATGTCGTTCGTCAACACCGCCGGCCGCTCAATCTCCTCCAAGAATGCCGCCATCTCGGGCCGGACGATGTCCTCCTCGGGATGGTCGAGGAGAACCCTGAAGAGCTCGGGCATCGGATCGGCTCCGTCGAAGAACTCACGGGCCCTGCTGTCCCAGTACTGCCGCTCAGTGATCTCTAGCCGCTGCAGGGCTTGCCAATCCGGATCCGCCTCGGGATTGAACGGACCGGTCCAGGTCGGCGTCCGCCCGTCGAGGTGGTGAAGCATCTCGAACGGAGTCTTGATCACCACCCCACCCAGATCGAGCAAAAGCCTCATGAAAGGAAATCACCCACGAGTCGGCTGAACGCCGCTGCCTGCTCGATCTGCACCCAATGCCCGGACCGGCCGAAGACGTGGAGCTGGCTATCCGCCAAGAGCTCGAGGAGTCGAAGGGAGTTAGACAAGGGGATCACCCGATCCTCCCGACCGTGGATGATCAGAGTCTTGTGCCCGATACCTGCGATCTCATCCTCGGGACTGGCCAATGCCTCGATCCATCGCTGCCGGGGTGCAGGGAACATCGCCGAAAACGGCTCCTGGGTGCGAATCGAGGCTTCGT
>JANMST010000147.1:0-3351 GCA_031389635.1 Acidimicrobiia bacterium
TCAGGTTCAGCGGAATCCGACCGGGACAGGCAACGACCACGTCGGCAACTCTACCGGTGGAGGCATTGTCCCCATCGAGGAGGGTGTCCCGGGACCCATCCTCATCGGTCGATGGGGGCGGGGGTTTTCGTCGAGTTCCTACAGGCGGCCGGCCAGGTTTAGATTGAGCCGGAATTGAGTATCTCGAATGCAACTGCCGCGCGTGTAGGGCGCCCGCAACTCACAACACGCAGGCTGGTCGCCTTCGCCTTGCTGGCTGCCTTGCTAGCCACCTTCCTGACCGACTACCGGTATGCCGAAGTGGGATTGGAAGAGGTCGACCCGATCGTCCGTCGTGCGATCGATCCCGGCTTTCTTGTCAACGATTTCTTCACCAACGTCAACGACGAGTTCGGTCCGAGGTTCTATTCGACCCGTTTGATCGCCGCCTTCGCTACTCCGGGCTCGCTGCCCGCTGTCTACTTTGGTCTGACCCTCCTCATCAATGTCGCTATCGCGTTGGTGACGGGACTGTTTGGGAGGGAGCTTTTCAAGGCCAATGTCGCCGGCCTGGTCGCGGTCGCCCTGGTGATGGGGGCAACCTCGTTCCAGCTGGGTGGGGCCGGGCAAGCCCATGCCAGCGAGCCGAACTCCTATTGGATGTCGTTCCCATTCGCCATTGCCGCTGTGTGGGCGGCCACCCGGGCCCGACCCGTCCTGGTCGGTTTGTTGGCCGGCTTGGTCTCCGTGCTCCACCCTACGTTTGGAGCGGCGGTCGGAGGCCTGCTCTTCATGTCCCTGATCGTGGGCTTGTGGGTTCGGCGTCGTGAGGAGGGGACCCGGCTCCCGTTGGCGGGGATCGGGGTCGGGTTGGCCTTGTCCGCCGCCCTTCTCGCATTGGTGGCCGTTCCCTATTCGGGAGGAGCCAGGATTCCAGAGGAGCAACTATTCGAAATCATGCGTTTGCGGATGCCTCACCACATATTGCCCAGCACTTTCAACCTCTCCGACTGGGTGAAGGGTGTGTTGTTCGTGGTCACGTTGGGTATCGCCTGGCGTTGGTTGCGGCAGAAGGGCCTCCCGGATCGGTTCCAGGGGACGGTCATGGCGGCGTTGATGGCAGGTCTCTTGTTGTTCTTTGTGGCCGGCTATCTCTTCGTTGAGGTGTGGCCGTGGAAGCCATGGTTCCTCGCCATTCCTTACCGAGCCATGAGTTTTTTCCTGTGGGTTGGCCTTTTGGCGATTGGTGGAAGTGCTGCTCACCGCGTCGTCGATAAGAACCGCCTCGGGGAAGGGGTGTATTTACAGGCCAGTTTGTTCAGCCCCATCTCGTCGGGATTGGCCCACCTGGCCGCCGTCATCAAGGAGGGACGCAACCTGGCCCGTCCATTGATGGTTGGCGGTGCGGTCGTTGCTCTTGCCGCCGGCATTCCCTTCACACAGCCGCGCGACCTGGTCCAGTTCGTGATCATCAACGGACTCGCGGTCTGGTTCGTGTTAGGACCCGATCGGGTTTGGGCCTCGGTGGCAGGCATCGCCGCCCCGCTGGCCCTGGCCGGCGGACTCTTCGCCTATCAAACGGTGGTCCACACGGAGGGAGTTATCGACCGGGTCGGTCCCGAGATCCTTCCATCCCAGGTTGAAGGACCGGAAGCCAGCATCGCCAGAGCGGCCCGCGACCTGACCCCGGCCGACTCCGTGATACTCACTCCACCAACCTTTGGCACTTTCCGGGTTTTGTCCGAGAGAGCCATCGTCGTCGACACCCGTGACATTCCCTACCAGGAGGACGCCATGGCCGAGTGGATGAATCGGATCGTCACCATCTATGGGATACCGATCGCCTCAGGGCTCGAGAGCCAGGACTTCGGGAGGGACGAATACGAAGCCCTCGATGATGCGTACAGGGTGATCACCGACGAGACCATCAGTGGTCTCTGCGAGCGTTATCCAATCACCTACGCCGTGCTGTTCTCCGACACGCCCACGTCGTACCCGGTGTTGAACGAGAACGACACCTACCAACTCGTCGAATTGAGCGACTGCGCCTAGCGGCCGCCGGTCAGATGCGACTGGTCAGATCCCGCCGCGTCGAGCCATCACCGGGAGAGTGCGAAGCATGATCGAGAGATCGGCTGACAGAGATACGTCCTCTAGGTACTCGAGTTCCATCTGGGTGCACTCGAACAGGAGCTTGTCGCCGGTCTCAGAGATCTGCCAGAGACCGGTGATGCCGGGCTTGACCGCATGGCGACGATGCTGCCACGGCTCGTATTGGGCAACGATCGAAACCATCTCCGGGCGAGGCCCGACCAGGCTCACGTCGCCGCGCAGGACATTGATGAACTGAGGCAACTCATCAACGCGGGTCCGTCGCAGGAGTCGGCCGAGGGGAGTGATGCGGGGGTCATTCGCTGATTTGTGGGTTCGCCGTCGGTTCTCGCCAACGAACTCACCTTCGGATCCGCGGCGGTCGGGCGCCATGGTTCTGAATTTGTAGAGGGTGAAGACTTTTCCGAAGAGCCCTACTCGCTGTTGGCGAAGGATCACCGGAAACCCCATGGATACGAATATCGCCACGGCGACGACTGCCATGAGGGGCGCGACCACGATCAGGGCCAGCGCACCTCCGACTCGATCCAGGGTGGGTTTGATGACCCTCAGGTAGAAACCACGGCGCATCGCGTACGTCTGACTCGCGTCAAACAGAGGTGCGACTGCCGGATTGCCCCCCGTCAGATCTATCTCTAGTTCGGTCCCGACCATAGGACCAACAAAGGTCTCGCCCTCGTCTCGATTCATCCCACTTACTCCCAGCCCAAATCAGAACCGCATCCCATGTGCGGGCCGGGAATAGAAAATCAGACGGTCCAAACGACCGAAACCACTCCCGACTCGCCTCCACCCACTCACAAATTACTACGTCAGTGTCTGTGTGCAAGGAATCGACCGTCAATGAGTCGCGGGCACCAACCGATTGAGCGCGCCTAGATCTTCGAGGCGATTTCCCGACCGATCGAGATCGAAGCTGTCGCCGCTGGGGAGGGAGCGCTGATCACCGACAACACTCCCTCACCCTCGGCGAAGACGAAGTCATCAACCAGGGCTCCGTCGGGTGAGAGCGCCTGGGCTCGAACGCCGGCGCCGGCCCGTACGAAATCGCCCCTTCCCACCGCCGGAACCAGCGCCCGGGCCGCCTTCACCAGCAACGGTGGGACCAGGGAACGGATGATCTCACTGCCTCCGGTTCGCCAGTACTTGCGGGCCAGGCGACCGAGGCCCGGGGTCCGCAGGATATGGACCAGTTCCCGCGGGGAGAATGCACCCCAGGAGTAACCCTCCCGGGCGAATGCCAGGACCGCGTTCGGTCCG
>JANMST010000149.1:0-6524 GCA_031389635.1 Acidimicrobiia bacterium
GGCCGACCAGCGATGGACGTTGCGGATGTATTGGCCGAATGCCACCTGGGTCTGGATTGTCAGGATGTCGCCATAAGCGCTGGCGGGCGACGGCACGTAGAAGAACATCAGGTAGATCCCGGACGCCACCAGCGACACGAACAGCACCACCGAGATCGCCCCCAAGTACCAGGAGTAGCGGAAGCCCACCTCGAGGCGCCGCACCTTCACCGGGTAGAGGTGGAGAAAGAAGTTGGCCCAGTGGCCAGCAGCCCGATCGCGGGGGGTGACTCGGTCGGGGATACGAAAGATCGAGCCACCGACCATGGTCGCTCTGATCCGATCGATGATCCTCATGCCGTGACTCCTACCGAAGGGACTCCTACACCGGTCCATAATCCCATCGACAGGGCGTCGGTGGGGCACCTCTCGATACAGAGGGCGCAACGGATGCAGCGTGACTCGTCGAGGAGAAGGGCCGTGCCACCCGGCCTTGTGGGGTCGACCTCCTCGGACGGAACCAAGGAGATGAGGTCGTAGGGGCAGACATCGGCGCAGAGCGCGCACAACACGCAACGTCCGACATCCAGTTGTATGTTGGCGAAACAACGCAGACAGCGGGCAGCCTCACAGCGAGCCTGGTCAGGGGTGAAACTTAACTCAACCTCGGCCAGCCCGATCCTCCTTCCGGTCGGGACGGTGGGTGGCTCCACCCGACCGATCCGGTCGTAGATGTCCTCCAACCGGTGGAATTGTTCAAGTTGGATCATGTTCCCGGGACGCTCCTCTTCGGTCTTGCCCCCGAAGAAGTGATGGATGTCCGTGGCGGTCCGGCGTCCGTCAGCGATGGCATCGATCAAGGTGCGTGGCCCTTTGGCGGCATCCCCTCCCGCCCACACGCCCTCGAGCGAGGTGGCGCCGGACTCCGGATCGGCCTGGATCGTCCGGCGAGGTGAGATCGCTGGACCGTCGTCCCCGAGGGCGTCGAGATCGACCCCCTGGCCAATGGCCAGGATGACGGTGTCACTGGCGAAGCTCTGCCGGTCCTCGTCATCGAAGCGGGGTGAGAAACGGCCGGAATCGTCGAACACCGAAAGCACCCCGATCGTGTCCAGCCCGACCACCCGTCCCTGGTCCACGAGGATCCGGGCCGGCCCCCGGCGGTGGACGAACACGACCCCTTCTCTCTTCGCTTCTTCTACCTCGAACCGATGGGCGGGTAGCTCCTCGGCCGACTCGAGTGAGATCACCGTGACCTGGTGTGCTCCCGCCCGGGCCGCGGTGCGGGCCACATCGAGTGCTTCGGTCATCGACGAACGCTGCTCGGAGCTGTCGAAGCGATCGCTGAATGAGCCCCGGGCCAGGGCGTACTCTTCAGCCCGCAGAGCGGTGCGGGCGGCGTCCATCGCCACATCGCCTCCGCCTACGACAATCACCCGCTCGCCGATTTCGACCCCGAACCCCCGGTTCATGTTGATCAGGAACTCGATGGCCTTGAACACTCCGTCGGCTTGGTGACCCTCGATGTCGAGTCCCCGCCCCAGGGTGGCTCCCAGGGCCAAGAACACGGCTTGGTGACGGCGGCGGAGTTCGACCAGCGTGATCGCATCACCCAGTCGGCTGTTGTAGTGCACTTCCACCCCCAGGTCGATAATCGATTCGACCTCGGCTTCGAGGAGGGTCCGATCGAGTCGGTATTCGGGGATCCCCAGCCACATCATCCCTCCCAGCCGGTCGGTGGCCTCATAGACGGTGACCCGGTAACCGTAACGTCGTAGGTCGTGGGCAGCGGCCAATCCGGCAGGACCACCACCGACGATGCCGACACTCTGCGGTCTGTCGGCGGTCGGAGGAGCAGCCACTTTGAGATGGGTATCGGGCCGCCTCGACTCCACTCCGTACTGGTCGGTGACGAATCGTTTGAGCGCCCGGATTGCAATTGGCTCGTCGATCAAGCCCCTTCGGCAGGCTGTCTCGCAGGGAGCGGCGCACACCCGCCCGCACACCGAGGCGAAAGGATTGGGGAGCCGGGCGGTGAGATAGGCCAGTTCATCGTCCCCGTCGGCGATGGCGGCAACGTACATGCCGGCGTTGGTGTGCACGGGGCAGGCGGCCAAGCAGGGGATGTTCTCGTCGTAGAACGTGAGAGGGCTGACCATCAGACCCGGTTTCTCCTTTGCGCCCACCACAGACCCCACAGCCCCAAACCAAGCGCGACCGCCCAGGCACCGACGCCGACCAGGTCCTGGACCAGGCGGGGGAGAGAGGCGACCAGTCCCAATTCGAGGATCAGAGAGGGCACCACCACCGTAGTCACCACGAAGTAGACGACGATCACCGCGGTCTTCACCCAGGCGTCGAACCAGGGGAGGGTGAGACGATCGGTGGCTCCCAGCACCCTCGGGGCCAGCACCGCGGCGGCCACCGCCGTGCTGAGCAGAAAGGCGAGCCCGAAGGAGACCACCGTGGCCGCGGGGAGGGCTACCGCCACCGTGCCAGCACCCGATGCCGGGGCCAGCCCGGTCGCTTCGGGTATCTCCATCCCGCCGGAGACGAAGGCAGCTACCGCCGCGATGTCCGCCTCGGAGATACCGGCCGGAGGCGACATCGCCCGGTCATAGGTGATCCCGTTCACCTCGATCGGGCCCGACAAGCCGTCGCGCACAACCTGTTCGACGTAGGCCGAGTCGAGCACCCGTTGATTGTCTCGAAGCGGTGGAAACAGCCCTGGAACACCGGCACCCGTCGGACTGTGACAGGCAGCACAAACCGTCCGGAACACCTCGGCTCCCTGCTGGAGGGTCTCGGTCGTTACTTCGGCGCCGCTGGTTCCCGTCCCTTCCTCCTGGGCAAGGACCGGGCCTACCGAGGTGAAGAGAAACAGGCTGCCGATAAAGGCGAGCATCACCACATCTCGTTGCGGACCAACAGGCCTGGACGTCGGTGCCCTCCGCCTCTCCGACGCGCTGTAGTGTGGCAGAAAGCCAACCGTCCATGAGACCTGCTGAGGAGGCGAGGTGACAACGCCGGAGGACAGGAGTGCGGATGATGCCGAGCACTTCCGCCCAGTGGGGACAATCGCCGTGCTGGCGGTTTTCGTGGTAGTTCTGGTGCTCTTGTGGCTCTCTGTGTACCTGGTGATGCTTTCTAGAGGACCAACCGGGTGAGCGACCGCAAGCGGCAAGGGATGGGGATCGACCGCTTCGAACGCACCTGGATGCTGATCAGCTTGGTGGTGCTGGTGGTGTTTGCCGCCGCGGTGGCTGTTGGGTCGCTGGTCAACGGCTTTCAGCTACCGGGGGCCCATCAACGTGTTGATCCCCGCACCGTCGCCAGCGAAGGCGAGTTCGCCAACCCCGGCCTGCGGGAAATCGCCCCAGGCGAGTACGAGGCATACCTGCTCTCCCGCCAGTTCGTCTTCGAGCCTCGAGAGATAACCGTACCGGCGGGCTCGACCATCACCTTCCACGTCACCTCAGTAGACGTCCAGCACGGCATGAAGATCCAGGACACCAACATCAACCTGCAGGTGATCCCCGGCCACGTCTCCACACTCACTGCCACCTTCGATCGGCCCGGGGTCTACCCGTTCATCTGCACGGAGTTCTGTGGACTCGGCCATCAGGGAATGTTCGGTCACGTAATAGTCACGGAGGCGGGATGACTCTCGAGCTGACCACCAGGACCTACCAACCGAGCCGGGCGGAAAAGCGCTTCGTAGGTTGGCACCTGGTCGTGGCCATCGCCTCGCTCGGGGTCGGGAGCTTCTTCGGACCGCTACAGGCGTTGGAAGCCTCGGGGATAAACCTCTACCCCTACCTGCAGCCGCTCCTCAAATCGTATTACCAGGGCCTCACCCTGCATGGGGTGCTGAACGCCCTGATATGGACCACCTTCTTCATCACCGGCTTCATCACCTTCACCACCATCTACGGCCTCGGCCGCTCGCTGGCGCATCCCCGCCTTAATCGGATGGGGTTCTTGACGATGCTGGTCGGCCTCGTCACCACCGCCGTTCCCATCCTCCTCGACCAGGCCTCGATCCTCTACACCTTCTACCCGCCCCTGCAGGCAAGCTGGGCCTTCTATCTGGGCCTCACCCTGGTGGTGGTGGGAAGCTGGATCGAGGGATGGGGATTCTTTCTTACCTACCGGGCCTGGAAGAAGGACCACCCCGGGGTACGAGTGCCGTTCATCTCGCTGGCTGGGGTGGTGACCATGGCCCTGTGGCAGATAGCCACGCTAGGGATAGCGGCCGAAATCCTCACCATGTTGCTCCCCTGGTCACTGGGGATGATCGACGCCACCGATCCCGGGCTGGCCCGCACCTACTTCTGGTTTACCGGCCATCCGCTGGTCTACTTCTGGCTGCTACCGGCCTACATCTCCTGGTACGGGATGTTGCCCCGCCAAGTGGGGGGGAAGTTGTTCAGCGACTCCCTGGCTCGGATGGCCTTCTGGCTGTTTCTGCTGCTTTCGGTCCCCGTTGGCTTCCATCACCAGTTCCTCGACCCCACCGTCCCCGCAGGGTGGAAGGCCTTCCATGCCTTCCTCACCTACGGGGTCGCTTTCCCCTCCCTTATGACGGCTTTCACCGTTATCGACTCGCTCGAGTACGGCGCCCGCCGCCGGGGTGGGACGGGCCTTTTTGGCTGGATCCGGGCCCTGCCTTGGGGCGATCCCTCAGTGGCCGCCCAGCTGCTGGCAGGGATCCTTTTCATCTTTGGGGGGATTGGCGGAATCGCCAACGCCTCATACAGCCTCAATCTGGTTCTACACAACACCACCTGGATCTCCGGCCATTTCCACCTGACGGTGGCCACCGCGGTGACGCTGTCGTTCATGGGTATCACCTACTGGCTGGTGCCCTACCTGAGCGGAAAGAAACTGTGGGGCAGGAAGTGGGCCTTGGCCCAGGCTTGGACATGGGCGATCGGAATGGCGGTCTTCTCCAATGCGATGCATACTCTTGGTCTGCTCGGTGCCCCACGTCGGACCCCGCTTGGGGAGGCGCCCTACATCCCGGAGGAATGGGGGCCGCGGCTGGCCCAGGTGAGCATCGGCGGAACCATCCTCCTGGTCAGCCTCATCATTTATCTGGTGGTGATGATCCGCACCGCCTCCGGCCCCAAGGCCGACCCAGCCGAGGTTCCCGAGGTGCCGGTGGCGGAGTCGCTGCGGTCACCGCAACTCACCCCGGCCTGGCTCGATCGATTCGGCCCCTGGCTGATCGGCACCGGATTACTAATAGTCATCGCCTACGGCCCGCAACTCGTCTCCCAGATCAGTAAATCGAGCCTCAATGCTCCCGGCTTTGCCCCCTGACTATCGGTTGGGCGCAAGCCCGGCACCGGCCCAGGCATCCGCCCGAGGTTAGGATTCGACAATGATGGAGAGATGCATCCCGGATTCGTAATGTCCGGGTAGGTAGCAGGCGAACTCCAGCGGTTGTCCCTCGGCTTCGGCCGGGAAGGTGTAGTCGAACTCGAAGGTCCCCCCTGCGGGCAGATCCTCCTCTTCCACGACGTACATCGCTATCTCGTCCAACTCCTCCATCGCCATCATGCCCGGCCCCAAGGGTTGGATGATCATGAACTCGTGCGCCAGGACCCCCGTGTTCTCGATCACGAAGTGATAGCTCTCCCCCACTTTGAATGAGGTCAAATCACTTGTAAAGGACTGCCCGCCGGGCCCCTCGGTGGCGGTGATTCGAACCTCGCTGGCGCTCCCAGCGCCACCGCAGGTTGCCACCAACAGGCCCAATGCCCCGATCAGGACCAGCCACTTTCGGTTCATCATCCGACCTCCTCATATTCAGATCCGAGCTGTGTCCCGGCTTCTTTCTCCCAATCTGTAGACGGAATGAGGAGGCATGCCAGGGTCGAAGGTCACATCCACGTTGCTCGTGGTAACCGAAGCAGCGACGGGTTGCGACTGACGATCCACGCCAACCCTTCCCTCACGATGTGAAGCGAGATCCGAAACCTTACCAAGTTCCGCCGCCACGGCCCGCTTGCCCCTTCTCTGACGTTACGGACGCGGGCGGTCGCGACTTCGAGCGGTCAACTGTCCATGATCGTTCAATAGGGACTTTTGTGACCGCGGGAATCTCCCCCACGGACGATTTTGTCCCCCCGCTCGCCTCCGTGGGCCGAAAGCGGCGCCGCCTGGTAGAAGCCGCTGGGCCGCCCTGGCCTCTGGTATGGGGGTCGCCATCATTGTGGTCGATATCACGATCATCAAAGTGTCCATCCCCAGGATCATCGCCGACCTCGATCTCGCGGCCCTCGATGCCGAGTGGATCAACACCTGCTACGCCCCCCTTCGCCACGCTAACTCATCACCTTCGGCCGGACCAGCGACCTCTGGGGTAGTAAGCACCTATTTCGGGCTGGTCGTGTTGGCTTTCACCAGCCTCCTGGCCGGAAACGCCGGGGGCCTCGGGATGCTGCTGGCGGCTGGCTTCGGTAAAGGGGCTGGGGCGGCCTTGATCCTTCCCACCACGCTGTCGATGGTCCACGCCATGTTCCGGGGTCGCGACCGCG
>JANMST010000154.1:0-5810 GCA_031389635.1 Acidimicrobiia bacterium
GCGGCGAGGCGGCCGGCGACATCGCGGTCGTCATAAGCCTGGCCGAAGAGAATCAACTCGGGCGGTTCGCTCGATACCAGATCGGACAGCACACGGGCCACCGGAGCGCCTACCAGGTTGTCACCCGGGTCGATGTGGACGACCTTGGAAACCCCGAATTCGCCGAGCCGGCCGAACGCCCGATCGGATCCCGTGCCGACATAGATCGCAGTGACGTCGCCCAGGTCGCGGGCTTTAGTGACGAGCTCGAGGCCGATCGAGGACGGATCACCATCTGCCTCACGGACGAAGACCCAGATGCTCGCCATCAGATCACTTTCTTCTGGGTCAACAACTCGACGATCTTTAGATAGGCCTCACCGTCGTCTTCGATCTTGGCTCCGGCCGTCCGGGACGGTGCCTGCGAGATGGCAGCCACTTTCTGACCCACTGTTGGATCCACACCGAGTTCGGTCAGGGTCGGGTTCTCGACCGGCTTCTTCTTGGCATCCATGATTCCCTTGAAGGTCGGATAGCGGGGCTCCACAACTCCGGCGGTGACAGAAACGACAGCCGGGAGCGATGCTTCGACCACCTCGTAGCCAGTCGTGGTCTGACGGTGGATCGTCACCTTGCCATCACCGACTTCGATGTGGGTGGCGTAGGTGAGGGCGGGCACGTCGAGCAGTTCGGCGACCATCTGCGGAATCACTCCCGAGTACCCGTCGGTCGATTCTGTCCCTGCGATTACGAGGTCAAATCCTTCCCGGGCGATCGCGGCTGCTAGCACCCGGGCGGTGACAAGCGCGTCGGAACCACGGAGACCGGAGTCGTCGACCACGACGGCCTTGGCCGCTCCCATCGCCAGCGCCTGGCGGATTCCCTGCATGCTCCCGGCCGGCCCCATCGAGACGAGCGTCACGGTTCCGTCATTGGTTTGCGCTAGCTGCAGGCCCATCTCGACGCCGTAGCGGTCGGTGTCGTCGAGGACCTGCTCGGTCGGCCTGATCAACCAATGAGTGTCCGGGGCCAACCGGTACGGCGTGGCCGGATCCGGAATCTGCTTGGCGAGCACTACAACACGCATGCCGGGGGATCGTAACCGGGGGCCCCCTATCGCCGACAATTCGATCGCCGAGAATTGGCCTCTCGACGGCGGCGCTGGAAGGCATCCGGACTGCTGGCATCATGGAAAGGTGTCGGTAGTGCTCGCCCTGCTTGCTTCAATCACCTGGGGCGCGTCCGATTTCCTCGGAGGGATGATGGGCCGGCGCATTCCGACGACGATGGTGGTCCTCTGGTCGCAGTCGGCAGGAATGATCCTGGCGGTCGTTGTCGTTTCGCTGTTTCCGGCCGAACAGGTTCTTCTGTCTGACCTGGCGTGGGGAGCCGTGGCCGGGGCGGCAGGCACGGTAGGCCTCTACTTTCTCTATGAGGCACTCGCCCGAGGGAGGATGGCAGTCGCCTCCCCGGCCGCCGCCCTCGTCGGTGCTGTGCTCCCTCTGGGGATTGGCTTTGCTCTGGGGGAGCGTCCGCTTGCAGTGCAATGGATCGGGATCCTCCTTGCGTTGCCGGCGATCTGGCTGATCGCCCAGGTTGGCGAGATCGCCGGCTTCAACGGCTTGCTCTACGGGTTCATTGCCGGAGCCGGCTTCGGCTCCTTCTTCGCTGCAATCGCTCAGACCGGAGAAGGATCGGGCTTCTGGCCACTCGTCGCAGCCCGGATCATCCAGGTGGCGATGATGATGGTGATCGTCCGGAAACAGAAACTGGGGCTGCCGCCACCGGAACCCGATTGCCGATCGCTGCCCTCGGGGCTGGCGACATGCTTGAAATGTGTTCGTTCTCCTTGCGGCTCGCTCGGGCCTCCTGACCCTGGTCGCGGTACTTACTTCCCTATATCCAGCCATCACGGTCCTATTGGCCGTTTGGATCCTCTCAGAGCCGATCGGTCCTCGTCAGAAAGGGGGCCTGGTCCTGGCCCTTGTGGCAGTTGGGCTGATCGCGGTCTGAGATCTCACGCAGCGTCGTAGACGCTCTTGCCCGACCCCTGGTACGACGAGAAGATGTGCTCGAACACTGCCGTGGTTTTCCTGGCGTAGACCGCCCGGTCGTAGATCTCCGGCAGGCCTGAGTCGAGTTCGGTCTCGATGGCGAGCTGCACGGCCGCCCTGGTGGCTTGCCGTTTCTTCCAGTCCAACACCAGGAGTTCCGCCTTCAACTTGGCCAGCAGTTCCTTGACGACCTTCTTCACCTTGGCTTCCTCGGCCTTGGTCAGAGTGGGGTCGGGTTTGGTCAACAAATCGAACACTGCCAGCTCCTCTTCGGTCAGCTCCTCCCTCACGTGGCGCTCTGCTTCGGTATCGAGGGATCGAGCCAACTCTTGAAGCTCTTCGAAGAAGCCCTCGATGGTGGAAGCTCCGGCGTTGTAGCGATCGATCGTCTCCTGGAGCTTCTCGGCGTAGTCCATGCGCATCGGATTGGCCAGGATCATTCGCTGCAGCCGCTGCTCCAACGTCGCTCGTAACCGGGCTGCCGCAGTGTGGCTCCGGCCCGACGCCAGCAACGCTGACAATGCCTCGAAGTCGATCCGGCTGAGGTCGACCCGATCGCCTGCCTCGATCTTGAACGGGGCCGCTCCAACCGACTCCTGAAGAAGGCGTTCAACCGAGGCCATCACGCCGGAGATGTCGGGTGAGCCACTTTCCATTCGCACTCGCTGCGCCAGCCGGACGATCACCGACATGACTGGTTGGGCATCCGTGGCCGCCGGGTGGGGCTTGACCGCTTTCCATTGCCTCGCGGCCATGTCGGCTCTGGCCAGAAAACCCCGCCTGGTGTCGTCAGACGTCAACACCGACTCGGCGGCGCTCCCCAGCCAGTTCACCCAGTCGAATCCCGAAACCCCGATTCCCGCTTCGAGGTCGATGCCAAGCCCTTTGGCGAAGACTCCGAGTTCCGCCAGCATCTCGGCAAGGGCCTCGGCCTGGGCATCCTTGGGCTCGACCGGAAGGTCGCCCTCCTCAACTCCACCGCCCGATCCCGACCCGTAGACCGCCAACGCCTCCTGCAGGTCGCGGAACACACCGATGTAGTCGATGATCTCTCCTGCATCCTTCCCCCGGGAGACACGATTGGCTCGGGCGATGGTCTGCATCAGGGTGTGGTTGCGCATGGGCTTGTCGAGGTAGATCGTCGAAGTGGCAGGCGCGTCGAATCCTGTCAACCACATGGCGCAGAGGAACACGATCCGGAGCGGATCGTCGCGATCCTTGAACTTGACGTCGAGCTTCTCCTTGACCATCCGGCGCCGGTGCGGCTCGATGTTCAAACCCTTGGCGGCCATGTCGGGGATCTCGTTCTGCGAAACCGAAACCACCACGGCCATGTCGGTGGTCATCAGATCGGCGAGCAAGTCCTCCACCAACTCCCGCTGCTCTCCCTCCCCTGCAGCGATCTCCGCCCGAACCCGCTCGAGCTGTCGGCCCCATTCGAGCTGGACCTTGTCGTACATCTTGATGGCGGTGGCCTTGTCGATCGAGATGACCATCGCCTTTCCCTGGTGGCCACGGTTGACGAAATGGTCGACCAGGTCAGCGGCGACCTTGTCGAGTCGGTCGTCGTCGGTGATCAGGTGGTACTCCCGGCTGAACTCGCGGGCCAGGCGTCGCTCCTGGTCATCGTCGAGTTCCGCTGCCTCCAAAATTCCGGCTACATCCTGGTTGAAGTCGGGATTGAGGAGCTGCACCTCCGGCGCCCGGTTCTCGTAGTACAGCGGCACCGTCGCCTGGTCCTCGATCGACTGACGGAAGTTGTAGACCGAGACGTAGTCGCCGAACACCTCCCGGGTCCTTTCCTCTCCCGCCATCAGCGGAGTGCCGGTGAACGCCAGGAAGGCGGCGTTGGGAAGGGCATTGCGCATGTTGAGGGCGAGGGTGTCGTACTGGGTGCGGTGGGCCTCGTCGGCGATTACCACGATGTCGGAACGCTCCGACAACAGCGGGTAAATCTCTCCGACCTCGGTGCGGAACTTGTGGATGAGGGTGAACACGTAACGGTGATCGGTGGTCAGCAGCTCTCGGAGATGCTCCCCGCTGCTGGCCTGGGGACCGTGGTCGGAGCCCTGTGGCTCGGTGACCGCACCGGTCGAGACGAAGTTCTTGTAGATCTGATCGTCGAGCTCCTGGCGGTCGGTGATGATCACGAAGGTGTAGCCCCCGTAAACCTTCCGCAACGCCTTCTGACAGAAGAGGATCATCGAGAAGGACTTCCCCGACCCCTGCGTGTGCCAGAAGACACCGAGCTTTCCCCGGTTGTCGCCGATCTCGGCGAGGCTGGCCAGCGCCTTGTTGACTCCCAGGTACTGATGGTTCTTGGCCATGATCTTGATCAGCCCACCGGGGACATCCTGGAACAGGGTGAAGTTCTCAACGATGTCGAGCAGCCGGGTCCGATCGCAGATGCCTCGCAGAGCAGTTTCGATCGAGATCGACGGGCTCTCCTCCTCGTCGCTGATCCTTTTCCACTCCCCGAAGTGTTCCCACGGCGCTGAGAACGATCCGACCTTGGTGTCGGGGCCGTTGGAGAGGATCGTGACTCCGTTGAACCAGAAGAGCTGGGGGACTCCGTGGCGGGAGTGGGTGAGGTTGTCGTCATAGGCGTGCTTGACGTCTATGTGCGGTGCCTTCAACTCGATGAAGAGCAGTGGGATTCCGTTGACGAATCCGACCACATCGGCCCGGGTCTTGTAGAGATCGCCGGTGACCTTGAACTGCCGAACCGCCAGCCAGTCGTTTCGGCCAGGATCGTCCCAATCGATGAAGCGCACCGTGAGCGTGCGAGGGCCTTGCTCGGTGTGAACCTCGACCTTGGCGCCATCGCGGAGCAGGTTCCAAACCTCACGGTTGTTGCGGACTTCGTTGCCAGGCGGACGGAGGCGAGTCAGTTGTTCGATGGCATCGGCCAAAGCCTCGCCAGGAAGGTCCGAGTTCAACCGGGCGACGGCGAGGTCGAGACGATCACGGAGAACCACTTCGCCCGGATGTTGTCGGCCAAGGAACCCATTGGGGAAGGTCTCGGGATTGGCATCGAAGGTCGACCAGCCAAGCTCCTTAAGCAGCGCCAGGACCGCAAGCTCTAGTTCGATTTCACCATGCTCGTAGCTCAAGCCACCAACCAATCCGTGTCGATGTCGAGATCAGAAACGTCGATGGCGCCCGAGACGAGTTTCGGCAGCAACAAGTCGCGAGTTGATCGAAGGTTGGTGTTCTGGCGGGTCAGGTTCTTGATGTGGGAGAACATCGGACGCTCTACCGCCTCGAACGCAGCCAATACCTCCGGAGTTGGGACCAACCATCGCAGTCCGAGCAGGTCGGCACGGGTTATAGCCTTGAAGATTGTCCCTCCACCCATTGTGTCCTCCTCGGCGAATAAATGGCGAAGCTGGCGATAGTGGAACCCGACGTCATCACCCAGCGGTCGGATCGCCGCCAAGCCGCGTCCAATTACCAGTCGCCTATCGGCAACATTGATCCGTCCGACCGGAGCCCGAACCGAAATAAGTGTGTCGCCCTTCTCGGCAAAACGCCCGTTGACCGAGCAGTAGGTCACATGGTTGGGAAAGTACACCCCGAAGTTGGTCACTCCCTGATGGAAGGGCAGTCCCACCCCTTCAGTGTTGTAGAACTCCGACTTCGGGCTCTGGCCCATCACCACTTCAGACTCCGCTCCCAGAGTCGAAAAATTCCACTTGGCCGGTAATGCGGAAGCGTCTGAACTTCCTTGGAGACTGTCTGAGCCGGGAAATCGGAAGTTGACGAACCACTCCCGGT
>JANMST010000207.1:0-5207 GCA_031389635.1 Acidimicrobiia bacterium
CCCTCACCCCCCTGGGAGTGAAACACATCGACATGCCATTGCGACCCAGGCGGGTCTGGGAAGCCATCCAGAGTGCCAAGAGCTGAAAGGAGCTAAGGATGTTTCCCAGATCATTCGAATACGTAGCGCCTGCCAGCATCGACGAGGCCGTGGCGGCTCTGAAAGGAGCCGCGTTCGCCAAGGTCATGTCGGGCGGGATGAGCTTGCTTCCTCTGATGAAGCTGCGACTGCTCTCACCCGACCTGGTGGTCGACATTGGACGAATCTCCGGTCTCGACATGATCAGTGACAACGGCGACCACGTTGCCATCGGGGCTCTGGTCCGACACCATCAAACTGCCGCGTCGGGGGCGGTCCCTGACGCCCTCAAGACTGCGGCTGCGTGGACCGGCGACGTCCAGGTCCGCAACCGGGGAACCACCGTCGGATCGGTGGTGCATGGCGACATAGCCGCCGACCAACCGGCCGCTGTGCTGGCTCTCGGTGGGACCATCGTGGTCAAGGGACCCGGCGGCACCCGTGAGATCCCCGCGTCGGAGTTCTTCCTCGACGCGATGACCACGGCGGTGGCACCCGACGAGATCGCAGTCGAGGTACGGATCCCCAAGGACGGCGGATCGTCCGGTTACGACAAGCTCGGTCGCCGGGGCGGTCACACCGACTACGCAGTGGCAGGAGCCGCGGCGTGGGTGAAGCGGTCCAACGGCAGCATTAGCGACTGCAGAGTTGCCCTCACCGGAGTCGGTGCCAAGCCCACCCTGGCCGCGGCCACGGCTCAAGCGCTAATCGGCACCGACGGATCTGCCCAAGCGGTGGCCGAGGCTGCCGCCAAGGCAGCCGACGGCCTGACGGTTCTCGAGGACCTCTATGGAACGGTCGAATACAAGACCCATCTCGCCACGGTGTTCGCCAAGCGCGCCCTGATGAAAGCCCTCGCTTCTTCCGGCTGAGCTGGAGTTCAGCCGGAAGAAGCCGGTGGTGCGTGGTGGGTGGTGCGTATTGCGTTAGGAACCGAATCAAGTCGTCTGGGATCTAACGCACCACGCACCACGCACCACGCACCACGCATAACGCAGAACCTGCGGGCAGGTAGCCTTGTCCCATGGTCCCCCGTACCGTCGACGAGGTCGTCGCCGCGCTGGCGCGACACGGATATGTGGCCGATCGCGGCCTGGCGGTCACGATCCTGCTGTCCCTCGAGATGGGCCGTCCTCTCTTCCTCGAAGGCGAAGCTGGCGTCGGTAAGACCGAGGTCGCCAAGGTTCTCTCCGCCATCCTGGGCACCGAGCTCATCCGTCTCCAGTGCTATGAGGGACTCGACGTCAACCACGCCCTCTACGAGTGGGACTACGCCCGCCAGATGCTCGCCATCAGGCTGATCGAAGCCCGTGGCGAAGGCGGTGAAGCACGAGTCGCCGACATCATGAGCCGTGAGTACCTGCGGCCCCGGCCATTGCTCCAGGCAATCGAGAAAGCAGCTTTGGGCAAGCGGCCCGTTCTTCTGATCGACGAGCTCGACCGGGCCGACGAGGAATTCGAGGCCTACCTGCTCGAACTGCTCTCCGACTTCCAGGTGACGCTTCCCGAGATCGGCACCATCAAAGCGGTCGAGCCGCCGGTGGTGGTAGTGACATCTAACCGAACCCGCGAGATCCATGACGCCCTCAAGCGTCGCTGTCTCTATCACTGGATCGACTATCCGACGATTGAACGCGAGGTGGAGATCCTCCGGGCTCGCCAACCCGATGTCGACGCCAAGCTCGGCCTCCAATTGGCGATGGCCATGTCCGATCTTCGCTCGCTCGACCTCTTCAAGCCTCCCGGGGTGGCGGAGACTCTGGACTGGGCGGCTGCCTTGAAGGTGCTGGGTGCTCATCGTCTCACGGTCGAAGCCGTTGAACAGTCTCTCGGGGTGGTGCTCAAGTATCGGGAAGACCTGGAGCGGGTCCGCGAAGTAGGTCTCGGAACCCTGGTCCACGATTGATGAGCCGCGTTTCGAGGACGGGCTTGATCTGGCTGGTGTTGGCAATGACGGCGCTCGCAATGCCCGCCATCGCCCAAATCGATGCGAACTTGCTCGACCCGAACCTGGCCGATCCCACTCAGCCTGAGCCGATCCTGGCGGAAGGGCTGACATCCATGGTTGAGGTTCGCCAATCGGGCGGGTTCGATCCTTCCACGCTCTCCTTGATCGACGATGCAGTTCGAGCCGTCCGAGGTGACAGCACGGAACTGCACAGGGTGACGCTGCGCATGCTGCGGGTCACGAGGGGTGACGGGATCGTGCAGGAAGCCCCCGGTGGCTTCGGCTATCCGATGTTGACAATGGCCATCGATCCGGGCACACCGGTGGTACCGGTCGGCCTCCGGCCGACGCTTGCTCGCGGAGAGGCGGCGATGGGGGAGATCACGGCCCGACTGCGCGGGGCCGTGGTGGGTGATGTCATCGACCTGGAATCTCTCGATGGCACGGTGGTTCCAATCCGTATCGGGGCCATCGTTCCCGACAAGGAACTTCGTTGGAGTGAGATCCTGATCGGTGCCTCGGTGATTCCGGGGCTTGAGATCGATCGGCCCTATTCGGTGATGGCCTGGGGCACCAATGGGGCTCCCCTGGCGGCGGCGATTCGGATCTGGACGTCGGATCCGGCCGTCAGAGTTCTCGACGGCATGGGTGAATCACCCACCGACCCTGTGTTGCCGATGGCCGTGGTCAAGGAGCGATTCGGTGAATTCGCGGTGACCCCCGCCGGCGGTGACACGGTTGAGGTCGATCGCGCGTGGCGCGACAGCTGGATTGTCACGGTCGACTTTCCGATAGTGGGTGTAACACGTTGTCACCGCATGGTCGTGCCGTACATCCGGGCTGCCCTCGACGAAGTCGAACGATCCGGGCTAGCCGAGGAACTAGACCGGACCGATTTCCAGATCGCCGGCGGTTGCTACAACCCCCGATTCAATCGGGGCGCCGATCCTGGCTATTCACTTTCCCGTCACTCCTGGGGCATCGCAGTCGACTTCAACCCCAGCACCAACCCCTATGGCGGAGAGCCCACTCTTCCATTGGAGATCGTCGAGATCTTCAAGAGGTGGGGATTCTCCTGGGGCGGTGGCTGGACGGTCCCCGACGGCATGCACTTCGAGTGGTTCAGCCTTCCCTTGGTCTACGCCGCGGCATGCTCCGACCTGACGGCCGTTCCAGGTTCCATGGAAACGGTTGATGGCGGTGAAGCAGATGACCTGGCGTCGTGGATTCTCCTGCCAGCCTCCGGAACCTGTCAATGACAGGCCTAGACGGCGGACCCGGGTTGATCAATACAAGCCTGCCGATGCTGGTGTCCTTCACCCACAAACTCAGGGATGAGGGCATCCCGGTTGCGGCGGGCATAGCCGGGCAAATGGTGGAGGCGTTGTCCACCGTGGGGATGGCATCGGGCGAGGACGCCTATTTCGCCATGCGATCGCTCGCCTGCAGTTCGTACGACCACCTCCGGGTTTTCGACCGGGTCTTTGTAGGTTTCTTCGGCGATCGAATGAGATCGGTCGTGACCTCGATAGGACCTCGGAACCGCGATTGGACCATCAAACCGCAGAATGCCGGGGAGGGCGATGCCATCAATGAAGGAACCGCTACCAATGCCGCCGGTGCTTCGGCCATCGAGCACCTGAGCCAACGTGACTTTGCCAAATTGACTGCGGCCGAGTCGGCTGAGATCAAGGCTCTCATTGCCAAGATGGTTTGGTCCCCTGCACTCGTTGCGAGCCGCCGTCGCCGGGCTGCCGCCGGAGGCGACCGGCCCGATCTTCGCCGGACCCTTCGTGGCTCGATCGGGCCGGAGGCCGACTTCCTTCGTCTCGAGTACACGACCCGTCGGATCCGGCGGAGGCCGTTGATATTCATCGCCGACGTCTCCGGTTCGATGGAGCGTTACGCCGAGATGCTTCTCTACTTCGCCCACGCCGCCCGGGGGCGGCTCGGGCGGCTGGAAGCCTTCGTCTTCTCGACCCACCTCACCCGCATCACCCGCCAGCTCAGCCGCCGGGACCCGGGCGCGGCCATCACCGAGGTCTCGGAAGCTGTCAACGACTGGTCAACCGGTACCAAGATCGGCGATTCGATCGCTACCTTCAACCGGGAGTGGTCCCGCCGGGTCTGTCGCGGTGGCCCCATTGTCCTCATCATCTCGGACGGCTGGGAAAGGGGCGACCCGGAAGTCTTGTCCAGGGAGATGGCCCGGCTGCGACGGTCGGTTCATCGGGTGATCTGGTTGAACCCGATCTCCGGACGGGTGAACTACGTCCCGGCGACGAGAGGAATGAAGGCAGTTCTGCCTTACGTTGACGATTTCCTGCCGGCCGCCAACCTCTCCGACCTCACGACGGTGATCAAGCTGCTGGAATCAATCCCGGTCCACCGCTCGTCGGTGGGCATCCATTTCGATCGGAGTCAGGTTTGAAAGACGAGCTGAGCATCCGCGACGATTGGGTGGCCGATGGCAAGAAGGTTGCACTGGCGACCGTTGTTCGCGTGTCGGGCTCGGCCCCACGACCGGTCGGCGCCAAGTTCATCGTTTCATCGGCAGGCGACATGGCAGGGTCGGTATCGGGGGGATGCATCGAGAACGACGTTTACCTGCACCTCCAGGAAGTGATCGAGACCGGTGTCCCCAAGTTGGTTAGCTACGGGATTGCCGACGACGACGCATTCGCGGTGGGCCTTGCCTGCGGAGGCCGGGTGCAGGTCTACATGGAACAGTGGTGATGGGCAGCCTCAATATGAGCAGCCTGGAAGCTGTCGCCCGGTTGATCGAGGCAGAAGAGTTCGGGTCGCGGACGACGGTGGTCGCCGGCCCGGCCATCGGCCAGTCGGCCATCATCCAGGACGATCGGCTGATAGCAGGAGGGCTTCCAGCCGGGATCGTTGCGGATGTAATTGCCGACGCGGCCTCGCTGCTCGATCGCGAACGGTCCCTGACGCTGACCTACGGTTCCGATGAGGTCTACATCGAGAGCATCGTGCCGCGGCCCCACCTCGTGATCTTCGGGGCGGTCCACATCGCCCAGGAACTCATACCAATGGCCCGACAGCTCGGGTTTCACGTCACCGTCTCCGATGCTCGCTCGGCGTTCACAACAACCGAGCGCTTCCCCGATGCAGATCGGCTTCTCGTCGGGTGGCCCGACCAGATCGACCTCGAGTTCGACCG
>JANMST010000208.1:0-3116 GCA_031389635.1 Acidimicrobiia bacterium
GATGGCGGCCAGCAGCGCAACCTGGCTGGTCGGGGCGGGGCTCCCGCCAAGTATGGAGATGAGAAGGACGACGGTTGCCATAGCCAGACCAGTGATCGATCCGTGGAACCGGCCGTTGAAAGGCGCCACCCGGCCCGCCAGGTAGCCACCTCCCGCCAGACCTGTCAGGAGGGAAACCGATAGCACCACGGCCGGTCCCTCCTCGGCGCCGACCAGGCGAGCGACCAACAAGCCGAGCAGGAAGACCGCCGTCGCCACCAGGGCCCCGGCGGCGGTCCCGATCATCACGGCCGAAACTCGCAGTGTTCCCAGCATCAATGCTCGCCGGGTCGATTCATCGCGTTCGTCAGTGTTACCGGGCCGCGGCCCCTCGGAGCCGTAGATTGATCCGTAACCACGGCGGTCTCCGGCCGATCAAACCGGCGGGAGAGAAAGGAGCTACTCGTGGTGATCAATAAGTACCTGGCCGAATTGGTGGGCACCTTCATTCTGGTGTTCTTCGGTTCGATGTCGGTACTCGCGGCTGCGGCTACCCAAGGTCCGGTGATGGTCATCGTTCCACTTGGCTTCGGCCTCGGGCTCCTGGCGGCGATCTACGCCGTCGGCCACGTCTCCGGAGGCCATTTCAACCCGGCCGTCACCCTGGCCATGTGGCTCGACAAGCGCACTACGACGTCTGACCTGATCGGCTACTGGATCGGCCAGATCGTCGGCGGGGTCCTCGCTTCGGTGGTGATCTTATTCGTCGCCGACAGCGTTGCCGTGAAGGCGACCATCAACCGGCATACCTCGAGCGGGTCCGGTCTCCTGTTGGAGGGCGTCCTCACTCTGGTCTTTGTGATGGTGATCCTGGCCTCGACCCGAAAGGCTCCCGCGGTGGCAGGCATCGTGATCTCCCTCACCCTGGTGGCGGTTCACATCGCCGGCATTCCCTTCAGCGGCGCCTCGGTCAACCCGGCCCGGTCGTTTGGCCCGGCGTTGATCGGCGGTGACTTCGATGGGTTCTGGATCTACGTGGTAGGGCCCTTGGCCGGTGCCGCGGCGGCGTGGGCCTTCTGGCGGATGTTCGGAGGCGACGAAGAGACCACCTGACGGCGTTAGCGCCGAAGGGCTCGCCAGACCCCGAGGGCCGCCACAAATAGCGTGATTCCCACCTCGGTGATGTCGATGACGGGCCGAACGTCGATGCGGTTGGGGCCGACCCGGATCACTGCTACGGGGCGTCCCTGTGCGCCACGGCCGCCACCCGAGCCAAATCCGCTGCCCTGCTCGTTGTCGCCGCCGCCACCGAATCCGAAACCGCCCCCGCGTTCCCAGGCTGCAGCGGTGATAACGAGGTCGTCCCCCACCGCCACCGGCTCCGAGAAGACGGTGCCCGGGGAAGCGTCGCCGAGGAGGGTGGCCAGGGCTTCGACGGCTTTGGTGCCGACGTCTTTGATGGATCCGGCGGAATCTGTCATTTCATCCTCCTTCAGGTCAACTTCTTTCTGGTCAACTTCCTTCTGGTGGTCACTGTTTCTCGTGGTCAGTGTTTCTTTCGAGTGGTGATGGCTCGAAGCAGCATCGCGGTCGTCGCCGCCAGGGCACCGAGTCGGGCAAGCGTCACAAAGTCGTAGATCCTGATGGGAGGCATGCCGTCGACCACCACCGAGGTCGGGGCCCGGTATGACAAACCGCCGCCTCTCTCCCGGCGCCGGACCGTGAGGGACCAGTTCGCCTCGATCAGTGCCACAGGAGTGTCGCTGTGAGACAGGCGGGTCACGCGTTCGGTCCGACGGAGCCTCAGCATGCCTCGATCAACCTCCGCTATGTGTGGCCATCGCTATATGAGGGCGTCTTCGCCGAGGTCTTCCAATCCTGCGACCCATCCGGTCGGCAGCCTCCAATGACGAGCACCTCTGACGACCTGCTCCATGTACGTGGGATCAGGGGTGTGGTCGGCCTCGAGGCTCGTGTGGCAGAACGTGACGACCTCGTACTTGTTGCCGGCCCGGTCCACCGCTCGCAGGTCGCTCCGGGGAGCGCGACCTTCCCCGGCCTCTGCCTTCTCGATGATGGCCGACTCCGCCGCGTTCACTTCGAAGATCGCCCCCCAGACGGTATTGCCGGCGGCGGGTCGGACCGAAGGTCGTCCATCTGGGGTCGGGAAAACGAGCTTGGCCTCGGGCAGGTGGGCGATGTAGAGGAACTTGGCGTTGGGGGCGATAGACGACAACAACTCGGGGTCGAGCATTGCGCTGTAAGCGAAATAGAGCATTGTTGAGGCTCCGATTGTACCGAGTGTGTGATTAGTCACCCGAGATACACTCCGCCGCCAATGGATTGGCCGACAATTCTCGGGAAACTCGCTTCTGGGACTGATTTATCCCGGGACGAAGCACGGCTTGCGATGTCGGAAGTAATGGGTGGGACAGCCACCCCGGCTCAGATCTCGGCTCTGATCGTGTCATTGCGGATGAAGGGTGAGACGGTCGACGAAATGACGGGACTGGTGGAGGCGATCAAGTCGGCGGCGGTCCCAGTCCCTGTCGACGCCGAGGGCCTGGTCGACGTGGTGGGGACCGGCGGAGACCGTTCCGGGACCTTCAACATCTCGACCACCGCGGCACTCATCGCGGCCTCGGCGGGAGTGCGAGTGGCCAAGCACGGAAACCGATCGGCATCTTCGAAATGTGGTTCGGCCGACGTTCTGGAAGCACTCGGCGTGACCATCGATTTGTCGGTCGAAGCCAACCTCACGCTCCTGGCCGACACCGGATTCGCCTTCTTCTTTGCCCCGCTCTACCACCCGTCGTTCCGGCACGCCGGACCGGTCCGGCGCGAGTTGGGCATCGCCACGGTTTTCAATTTTCTGGGTCCGCTGGCTAACCCGGCCGGAGCCCGGCGTCAGGCGGTCGGGGTTTCCGACCGCCGCATGGCCGAGCGGGTCATCGGCGTCCTGTCGAGTCTCGGGTCTGAGTACTCGTTTGTCTTTTCCGGCGATGGGGGAGTCGATGAGATCACCACCAGCGGCCCAACGGTGATCTACAGGCTGAAGGAGGGCGAGATCACCCATGCCGAGTTCACGCCGGCGGATTTCGGCGTCGAACGCTCCGACCTCAGCCAGATCCAGGGTG